>NZ_LFQH01000001.1:0-89962 GCF_001238605.1 Arthrobacter sp. ZBG10
GAGGCCAAGGGCCTGGGCCACGCGGTGCTGTGCGCCAGCCAGCACGTGGGCAACGAGCCGTTCGCGGTGCTCCTGGGGGATGACCTCATTGATGAGGCCGAGTCCTTGCTGAGTACCATGATGGAGGTCCAGCAGAAGACCGGTGGATCGGTGATCGCCCTGATCGAGGTTGACCCCTCGCAGATCAGCGCCTATGGCTGTGCCGACATTTCCGTGGTGGAGGGCGAGGACTACGTCCGCGTGAACTCCCTGGTGGAAAAGCCTGCTGTGGGTGAGGCGCCGTCCAACCTGGCCGTGATCGGCCGGTACGTGCTGCACCCGGCCGTGTTCGGTGTCCTGGAGAACACCCCTCCGGGCCGCGGTAACGAGATCCAGCTGACGGACGCGCTGCAGACCCTTGCCGCGGGCGAGGGCAACGGCTCCGGGGTGTACGGGGTGGTCTTCAAGGGCCGCCGGTACGACACCGGCGACAAGCTCAGCTACCTCAAGGCCGTCATCACCCTGGCCTCCGAGCGCGTGGAATTCGGCGAAGACCTCAAAAGCTGGATGAAGGCCTTCGTTAACTAGCTTTAATCAACGCTTTTCACAGGTCCGCTGCCGCAAGGCGGCGGGCCTGTTTTATTTTGATGGCAGCGGTGGCAATGAGCGCGCCTATGACTGCGCCTGACGTGTTTGTCATGAGGTCAATGGGGCTGGCAAAACGGTCCTGGAGAAACAGCAGCTGGCCCAGTTCAATGCAGCAGGAAAGCAACAAGCCCACCAGCCCGCCTTGCCACCAGCGTTTCCGGAAAAAGGCAAGGGCGGCCACAAATCCGAGCGGCACAAAAAGGGCCACGTTGGCGGACATTTCCACAAAACGGTAATTGACCCAGCGGGGGATTCCGTGCCGGTGGAGCCGGCGCAGGAAGTCCTGCAACTCATTGCCCACGGGCGCATCCACCGGCGTGGGCCAGAAGGCCACAAAGGCCAGGGGGACCATCATGGCCAGCAGGACCGCCTGCCAGAGCCGGTGGTTGTCCAGGAGCCTCACCGGGCCGCCTGGAGCCCGCGGAGGCAGGCCAGAGGCAGGCAGGTGTGTGGTGTGCTGCGCCATGGTCTCCCCATAGGTCCAATCAGTACCACAGGCGGAGCAGTCCACCGCAGGGGTTCAGGGTTAAATGTGGAAAGTGGGCGGCTTTCCGGTTTCCCGGGGCCGCCCACTTTCCGTGGTGCTTGGTGAGGCTGCTAGTTAGGCAGCAACCTCGGACTTGGCCTTGCGGCGGACAACCACAACAGAGGTTGCACCGGCAGCCAGCGCGCCGGCGCCAACCAGGGTCCAGAGGATCAGGCCGGAATCGGCACCGGTGTTGGCCAGGCCGGAGCCCGTGTTGGCCAGCGGAGCGCCGCCACCGGCGTTGCCGGATGCGTTGCCGCCGGTGTTGGCCAGGGAGGCCGCAACCTTCACTACAACGGGACCAACGGTGATGCCGGAGGTCACGCCACGGGCGGTGATGCTGTAGCTGCCTGCTTCACCCAGCGCCAGCGGGATGGAGAACGCGCCCTGTGCATCGGTGGTGGTGCCAAAGGTCTGCGGTGCCGTGAACACGCTGATCACGGAGGCGACGGATGTGGTACCCGCGCCCTGTGCAGACTCATCCAGCGGCGTTACGGTGACAACAACTTCCTCGTTCGGGAACAGGCCCGAGCCGGTGAAGGTGAAGGTCTGTCCCGGTGCCGGCGTACCGGTGGTGACAGCAGCGGCCGGCGGAGTCACCGGGTACTGGGCGGCCATGGCGGGAGCCGAGCCGATGAGTGCAATGGAGCCCGCAAGCGCGATGGTAGCGAGTGTTTTTTTCATGTGTGTCCCCCCGGAGACTTTAAGTTTTGTTGGTACCCGATTAGGAGTTTTCCCCCTCCGCACTAAGACCAGGTGCAGAACTACGGATAGTTATCCCACTGCAGACGTTACCAGCAGTCATTCCGTGTGAGCAACGTCAATCCATACGGTTTACATAGTGTTAACGCGATGGTCTTATTTTTAGCCACAGGCCGCCTCGAGTGTTGGCAGTATTACGTCTTTGACCGGCTGCACTGTAGGTGTGACAACCACGGTAGGTTCCGTGTGCTGCACGATCTTTCCAAAATTAAATTCCACCGTCTTACTTTCTCCGGGTGCCAACCGGATCGCGTAGACGCCAACTGTTCGTTCGCTGTGTATATAAGGTGCAAAAGCCACTTGCTGGCCTGTGTCCGTGACCGTCTCGATGTTTGATTGGGACGGACCGTACGCCACAACGTTTGTCTGGACTGAACCGGGCGGCACGCCATGGATACCAGCTCCAGTGACATACTCAGGAAGGGACGTTGCCGCGTCGGGCGGAGCCGTATTGGTGCTGGTTACCCGGACTGTTGTTTGCTCGTAACCGTCCTTGGGGCAGGCCTTCACCAGCTGAACCGTGCGCTTGACGTAGTAGTCCATCTTGGCTCCGGTTCCATCGTTGAAATAGACGCCGAATTGGGCTGCAGGGATGCTGGTCCCGGCTATGGAACCACTCAATTGGTACTCGCCAAGGATGTTTTGCTCTTCACTCGATGAAGACCACACGAGCACGCGCCCTTCATTAGTTCCTTGGGCCACAGCTTTTAGGAGACCGGCTGCATCACTTTTTCCTTCTGAAAGTGCCTCAAAAATCTGTTGAGCCACAACCGCAAAATAATCGTCTTGTAGCGAAGGCTGCTCGATTTTCGCGTAGACATCGGACAGCAACGTGGGAACCACGTTGTTGCCGGTCAGTTGGCTCGGCAAGCCCATGTCAGCTAGCGCGGACAATTTGGGGTCCGAGAGAGTTATGGGGCCGGTAGCCTTGAGTAAGTAGCTCAGCACCACCGGGTCCACGGAAATTACGCCGTCTACCCGCTGGCCGTTTTTTCGTTCCCACATGGCCTGGGCAGTGGCGGCTGCGGTCGGAAAATCGGGCGTTAGGTTTACGTCCTGCATGAATTTGCCAAGACGTGTTGAGTAGATCTGCTGTTGGGCAGTATCAACGGGAAGCACCGGAGTCATCACGCCTACCTCGGCTGCACTGCTTTGCCCAGATAATGTGAGGCTTCCTCTATCAAAGGTTAAGACAGCCAACGCTCCGGGAATTCCACCTGACGCACGCGATTCCGCATTGTTTTGGATCATCAGCAAGTAGTTCCTTGGAGCGTTTGCTCCGAGCATCTCAGGGGCAATTTCAGCAGCATTGGCTGCGGCATCAAGTGCCTTTGTCACATCCCGCAACTGGTCACGGGCTTGGATCAGAGGCTCTGAAATTTGCGGCAGGAGGCCGCTGCCGTCGATACGTTCAAGGCGCTCCGCTGAAACTCTGACCACGTGAGCGGCGGCGGAAACGCTCGGCGACGCGTCCTGAAGCGGCTTCAAATCCGTAGGCAAGTCACTGGGCATCAGTTTCTGCCAGTCCAGCGAGGCGAACACCTTTACGAGGGGAGAAAGGCCGAGAGTGGCCACGTCATCTGCTGAACGCGCCACTTCCGCTACGGCGCCGAAATTTCCGCCGACCCAGGGAAGGGACGACGCCAAGGTCCAGAGTGGATCGCCTGCGGCGTCACTTGCTGCGGAGGTATGAGTGCGAAGTCTAAGTACCGTTGCATTTGCAGCCGGGGAGTCATCACGCGCAATCTCATCCTTGAGTGGGGCGATCAATGCCTGCGCAGAATGTAGTTCATCACTGATCACTGAGGCCTTTAGCCCGAGCCAAAGTCCCGCAAGACCAACCGCAAGTGCAGCGGTTGCGAAACAGATTAGGACCGTTTTGACATGGCTTCGCTTCATGTTGGTCGACTGGCGTACTCGACTTCTGGAGGTTTTCTGCATGGATGATTCTTCAGTTTCTGCGATCGGCAAAGTTGGTCGCTCGACGAAAACATGTACGAACGGGAAGGTGCTTTGGAGCCTCATGATTCATCTAATACGTGTCCTAGCTAAGCCGTTGATGGTCAGTATGCGCCGGTACTGTGGAATACCGCACGGGCAGTCCGCAGGATGATTACGAGGTCTCCGGCAAGGGACCAGTTTTCAACGTAGTAGAGGTCGAGTCGGACGGAGTCCTGCCATGAAAGGTTGGATCTGCCACTTACTTGCCACAGGCCGGTTACTCCCGGCTTCACCAACAGCCGCCTACGGACGTCGCTTTCGTAGGCCTCCACCTCGCGCGGAAGTGGAGGGCGAGGACCGACAAGGCTCATCGTTCCCGCGAAGACATTAAAGAGCTGCGGAAGCTCATCGATGCTGAAGCGCCTGAGGGGTGCTCCGATACGAGTGACACGAGGGTCATTCTTCAATTTGAAGAGGGGCCCCGATCCTTCATTCGCGGTGGCAAGCGCCGCCAGTCTCGCTTCGGCGTCAACCACCATTGAGCGAAATTTCAGCATCCTAAAGTGCTCGCCCTCAATACCGACCCGTTCCTGACGGAAAAGTATCGGCCCCTGGCTGTCAATCCTGATTAGAATTGCGACGACCAACATGATTGGTGCAGCAAGAACTATTAGACCTGCCGACACGATGATGTCGAAGAGGCGCTTGGCCACTCGCTGCCCACCCTCGAGGGTGGGCGTGGTTACATGGATAAGAGGTAAGCCTGACACCTGCTGGGTGTGAATTCGCGGCCCGGCTATGTCGGTCAAGGCAGGGGCCATGATCAGCCCAACGTTTCTCGACGCCAGTTCCCACCCGAGATGCCGCAGGGTCTGCGGATGGAGTTGAACTCCGGCAGATACCGCCACAGCATCGGCTCCGCACGCGTCAATCGCGGTGACAATTGATGCGGCGTCCGGCTTCGTGCCAAGGATCTTTAGTCCCGAGTCTGGCTCGAATTCGGCAGCGTTTTCGATACCTGGCATATACGCTGCCACAGGAAGGTACCCGGCATTTTTGGCTCGGTGAAGAGAGGCTGCGAGATGCGAGACCGCGCCAGGCCCTCCGAGTAGTAGCAACCGGGACATATTCTGCCCCTGACGTCTCTTGACGTTCAGGTGTTGCCGGATGAGCCACCGGCCAAGAAGCAGACCAACTAGACCAACAGGAAGAGCCAAACCAACGTAGCCCCGGGCTGTTTCGAATCTGAAAACATAGGAAATGATTGCGACGGATCCAAACAGCCATAGGGAAGCGGCTGCCACGCGCTTGTACTCATCAGCCCCGGAGCCTAAAACTCTGGGTTGACGGCTATTCCAAGCCCCCAGCATTATCCACCAGGTGATGGCGAGTGCTAGGGATAGCCATACGTACGCCAATTCCTGGCCGGCGACAACGAAGTTGGGCTCAAGACCAAATCTGATAATAAACGCCCCGACGACCGCCCAAGTAACAACGAAGGCATCGACAATTCCTAGCAAACGCGAGGAACGGCCCCGCCAATTAGCATCGTCACTCATCCGGATTCCCCCATTTTCTAAACCGGAACCTGCATGGCCTGGTATCAGGTTGTTAACCGCGCACGGACTGTTTGTTTTCCCGGTACCAACCGACTGTGCTGCGGATGCCGTCTTTCAGCTCGATGGAGGAGGACCAGCCCGCCTGGGTCAACTTGGATACGTCCAGTAGTTTTCGCGGTGTTCCGTCTGGCTTTTCGGTGTCCCAGGCGATTTCACCTTCGTATCCGACAGCCTCCGCCACGAGACCTGCCAACTCTTTGATGGTAACGTCCGTGCCCGTGCCTACGTTGACTTGGGAAGGTCCGTCATAATTCTCCAGCAGATGAAGACAAGCCGCTGCCATGTCTTCAACGTGGAGGAACTCGCGTCGAGGACTACCCGAACCCCAATTTGTAACAATGGGAGTTCCGGCAAGTGCAGCTTCTTCGTACCGACGGATGAGAGCAGGTAGTACATGCGATCCCTCCCGCGAGAAGTTATCGCCGGGCCCGTACAGGTTTGTCGGCATTGCGGAAATCCAAGGTAGACCGTACTGACGACGAATGGCTTGTATTTGTGTTATTCCAGCGATTTTCGCGATGGCATAGGCATCATTTGTCGGCTCGAGGTGGCCGGTCAGCAACGAATCCTCGCGAATAGGTTGTTCAGCAAATTTCGGATAAATACAGGATGAACCTAAGAAGAGAAGTCGTTCAACGCCATACTCCCTGGCTGCATCGAGTACGTTCACCTGAATCCTCAGGTTATCGCTGAGGAAATCCACCGGGAACGTATTGTTCGCGAGAATCCCACCAACTTTTGCGGCTGCGAGAACCACATACCGAGGCTTATGTTCCTCGAAAAATGAGAAAACCGACTCGCGGTCTTTAAGGTCCATTTCTGAGGATGTCCGCCCGATCAGCGACGTAAAACCTTCCTGATCGAGTTTGTTCCAAATCGCGGATCCAACCAGACCGCGGTGACCGGCTACGTAGAACGGCGCGGCACGGTCTAGAGGCGCTGGTTCAAACGCCATGGCGTCGGACATCAATTCCTCCAGCTTTCGAGGTCTACGCTGTCGATCCAGTCATTGCCGGCGTGCTTCAAGGCTTCGATATCGGCATCCACCATAATGCGGGCAAGTTCCGGTGTGTGTACCGTGGCTTTCCATCCCAGTTTCTCCTGGGCTTTTGAGGCATCGCCAACAAGGGCATCGACTTCCGTAGGGCGCAGGTAGCGTTCGTCGAAACGGACATGGTCTTCCCATTTCAGCCCGGCGTGCTCGAACGAAATCTGAAGGAAGTCACGGACGGTGTAGTTTCCGCCGGTAGCGAGGACAAAATCGTCGGGCTCATCTGCTTGAAGCATGCGCCACATACCTTCCACGTACTCGGCCGCGTAGCCCCAGTCACGTACGGCATCGAGGTTTCCCATGTAGAGCAGATCCTGTTTGCCGGCCTTGATGGCGGCGACTGCTCGCGTTATTTTGCGGGTAACGAAGGTTTCACCGCGGCGTGGGGACTCGTGATTAAAGAGGATGCCGTTCACGGCAAACATTCCGTACGCTTCGCGGTAGTTTTTGGTTATCCAGTAGCTGTAAACCTTCGCGGCACCATATGGCGATCGCGGATAAAATGGCGTGTCTTCATTTTGGGGCGGTGGTGTCGCCCCAAACATCTCAGAAGAGGACGCCTGGTAGAACCGAGTCTCGATGCCGGACATGCGAACTGCTTCCAGAAGGCGAATAGTTCCGACGCCTGTGGTATCGGCCGTGTGTTCGGGTTCGTCGAAGGACACTCGCACGTGCGACTGGGCAGCGAGGTTGTAAACCTCGTCCGGCCTGATTTCGGCGAGAAGGGTCACCAGCCGGGCACCGTCGCTGAGGTCACCGTAGTGGAGGAAGAGCTTGGCCTTCGGATCGTGCGGGTCGACGTAGAGGTGATCTACACGGGCCGTGTTGAATGTCGATGCACGACGAATCAGGCCGTGCACTTCGTAGCCCTTGGACAGCAAGAGCTCTGCGAGATAAGAGCCGTCCTGTCCTGTAATTCCAGTAATCAGCGCGCGCTTTGTCATGATACCCCCAGCAATAGTGACCAATGCAAAAAAGAGTCGCCCGACCTATCGGCCGCGCGACGATGCCAGACTTGTTATGAAGTCATTGTAGTGCGCCACAGCGGCCGCTTCAGACAATATTTCGTGCCTAAATCGTAAAGCGTTCTCGGCCAATTTTGCACCGATGGATGGCTCGTTAGCCAAGGCTTCAGCTGTCAGCACTAGAGCTAGTGGGTCATCTGCGTCGACCCGCACTCCGCCTCCGGAGTTTTCGATTTCATAAGCTGTGACGCTGTCCTCGTCTGTGGCCGCTATCACGGGTACACCGGCATTGAAATAGGAAGTGAGCTTACTGGGTACGGCCATGTCTTTCACCCCGGGCAGTTCATTAACCAGAAGCACGTCCGCTGCAACGAGCGCGAGCTGAAATTCCACATCCGGTAAAGAATCAACAAAGCTAATATTTGTGATCCCGGCTGCAGACGCCTCAAGTTGTTTCCGTTGGTTACCATCCCCCATCAGTACGAAACGGACGCGGCTCCTTCTTTTGTCGGCAACTTTGGCTGCCTCGATGACATTTTCGAGGCCTTGTTTTTTGCCCATATTTCCGGCATGGAGAACTATCACGTCATCTGGTTGCCAGCCCAGGCGCTGGCGAAGCTCCGCAGCGCCGCTGGTCGGCGAGGCCGGCAAGTGGGTCCAGTTGCGAATTACTTCTACGCTGGGTTCTGGGACATGCAATGCTTTGACCATGTGCCGCTTAAAACGGTCATGAATGGCTGCGACGCCGTCTGCCGAACGCAGGATCTTGGACTCGACAGCGGTAGCGAACTGCCCGAGCTTTCCCCCTCCGGTACCAGTCTCAACGACTCCGCGACTGTAGAGGTCTTGTATCCAGATACCCACGGCCGGCCTATTTGGGCGCGATCGAATGCGAATCATGGCCAGAGCACATGAAAACAATGCCGGACTGACGACTAGGACAACGTCGGGTTTGTTCCAGCGGGCAAACATCACTCGGAGGCCAAAGCTCAATTCCATGTGGATTCGACCAACCGATGTTGGCTTGGTTGGCACATGATGCCTCAGCCGCGTTACAGATACTCCATTGATCACCTCTGTCCGCTTCCAGCCTGTGTAGCCGGGTCTGACATCCCACTCCGGATAGTGCGGGTAGCCAGTCACGACATGCACCGTATGGCCAGCAGCCGCCAGACCCTCAGCAAGGCTCGTAGTATACGGAGCATTCCCCGTAGGCTCTGGTGCGTAATTCAGGCCCAATATCGCAATGCGGAGTTTTGATCCAGTCACAGGAACATCATAAGCAGTCAATATGTCTAGGGCTGTGCGAAAGCGCAGGGGACAAGGTCGGGGGGCACAGGAGACCTGCCACCCACTCGTTAATATTTCGCGTCTTCGTGAGGACGATCAGCCAGTTTTCCTGCCGAATTCATTGCTACGGGCGGAAGTCATATATCTTGAGGTGTACCTTGCTGGCGCTTGGCATCGGAGGCCTTGTGCTGGCCCTGGGGTAAGACTCAGCGACACGCGGACAGTGTTGCGCGCCGTCGGTCTCCTGGATGGCGGCGACTTTGAAATTGGGGCATTCTTTTGTGGCACTCTTCAGTAGGGGGAAATTTGGCTGGCTTCAGCGAAAGAAACAGGGCTTCACCTCTCGTAATGTACTTAACCACATTGCCGTTTTATCGTGAGTTTTGTGTTAGAGAACTCTCCAACAGGGCTGGCTCCGACCTCTCTATATTGTCTGGACCGAGCCAGATCGGCGGTTCAGTCCGAACTGCTGTCAGCAGATCCCTATATTCGCCTCTTGGCGTCCGTTTC
Source organism: Arthrobacter sp. ZBG10 (assembly GCF_001238605.1). NCBI lineage: Bacteria > Bacillati > Actinomycetota > Actinomycetes > Micrococcales > Micrococcaceae > Arthrobacter > Arthrobacter sp. ZBG10. Next base: position 9,292 of record NZ_LFQH01000001.1, read on the forward strand.
TTGGGCAAAGCGGCCATGGTTCATTCCGGCGGATGGCTTAAGGCTTTTCGAGCGCAATCGGTCATCGTAGACCTCAATCCACGCTGCGTCACAGCCTGGGGCATCCTCGCGCTACGCCGACTAGTCGGACGCAGGACATTGGTTTGGGGACACTTGCATCCAAGATCGGGTCCTGACAGTCCCACGGCAGCACTAAGACGCCGAATGAGAAGCCTGGCCTCGGGAACAATATTGTATGGATATGACAGCGTGCTACCAGCAAAACGTGACCTGCCACATCAGAGTGTATGGGTCGCTCCGAACTCGCTCTATGAGGCTGAGAGTCTTGGCCGGGCGCTCAATTCGCCAGTGCGCAATTCTGTTGTCTATGTTGGTCGGCTTGTCAGCGAGAAGAAGGTCGAACTACTCATCCGGGCATTTGCACTAGCAGACAAGACGGGTTTGCGACTTGTGATCGCAGGAACCGGTGATCAGAAGCAAGCACTTCAGCAGTTGAGCGTCGAACTTGGGTGTGCCAGCCAAGTTGATTTTCTCGGAGCGGTCACTGACAAGAATGATCTTGTCGACCTGTATTCACGGGCCGTTTGCGCGGTATCTCCTGGATATGCAGGACTGAGCTTGACGCAAAGTCTTGGGTTCGGGGTCCCCGTCCTCGTTGCGGACGACGAACCGCATGCTCCCGAAATAGAGCTCGAGCGGTTTGGGGGCGTCACCAGATTCAGAGAAGACTCCGCAGAGGCATTAGCGCGTGCAATACAAGTTGAGTGCGGCGATCCGATTGCAGATCTTGCAGGATCTGAATTAGCACACCTGGTAAAAAGTTACTACTCCGCGGAGTCCATGGCCGCTGGGCTACATAACGCGCTGCTGAATATCCCAGCCGAACTCGATGCTCAAGGATGGCCCGCCCGTGTCAAATAACAGCAGATCAAGAATTCCTAAGCCCCTAAGATCAGTAATTCGCTCGTTATTAAACTTCGCTGCGACCGGCAAAAATGTCACTATTGGGGTGGGCTTCAGAGCCGGCAGCGGAAGTAGAATTAACTCCCTCCACGGCCTTGTTGTGGGTAAAAATCTTTCCCTTGGTCCAGGATCCCTGATCGAGGTCGACGGGAACATTGGCGACTATGTGTTGATAGCGCGGGGGGTTCAAATAGTGGGCCGCATGGACCACGCCATTGACGAAATCGGAGTCCCAATAGTTGAGGCCGAGTGGATCGGTGATCGCGAGAGATGTGACTCTGATGCTGTGGAGATAGGCCACGATGTATGGATTGGTGCAGGCGCGTTGGTACTAGGAGGAGTGAGAATCGGTGAAGGGGCCATAATTGGTGGTGGTGCCGTAGTGGTTTCAGATATTCCGAACTATGCCATTGCTGTCGGTAATCCAGCTCGCGTTGTAAGTTTCCGCTTCGAATCAATCACCGATCGCGAGGCGCATTCTTCTGCTTTGAAGTTGTTGATCGCTACCAATCCAATCCCCTCGCATCGAGGCTGAATTACTGACAAGCCGCAACACGTAAAAGTAATCTGACATCGAAAAGTAAAAACTCGCAAATTCAGAATCAACGGAGCAGTAGATGACCAATAAACTGTTTAATCGAACTAAACGGACTGCATGGAAGCTCGCGAGCAATGCGAAAATGCTCTCCGAGTTTTTGCGAGATTATCGACGCTATGCTGCGCTTAGCACGCCGTCCAGTAAAGATGAGCTATCTAAGCTGAAGGGTCGCCAGCTGGAGTGTCAAGTTACCAAGGACTATCATCGGATCGAAAAGGGGCTATCCATATCGAAGCCGAAACGCCCCTTTGGTCTGGACCCGAAACAGAGATTGGATATTGCTCTGAGCGATAGTAGGAACGGTATCCCTGGGCAAAGTCCGGAGTACCTGTCCTATGCTGACTCTGCCTTGGAGGCCCTCGAGCTGTGGAACTTGAATGAGAAAATCGATCCGGCGGTCAGTCCTTCGGGTTCTACTTTGCCAAAGTTCGAAATTGATCAAAGTCAGCTGCAGGCTTTTTTTACGTCCAGACGAAGCATTCGCTCGTTTGATCCCGACCGCGCCCTGGATCTTGATGTCGTACGTCAAGCGATTCGCCTAGCGGGACACGCCCCATCGGTTTGCAATAGACAGTCTTGGAAGACTCACCTCTACACGGAACAAGCAGATATTGAGAAGTTGCTTTCCCACCAATCTGGGAATCGCGGATTCGGCCATACTGCGCGCGGGCTTTTAGTTGTGACCGCGGATGCCCGCCTATTTAGTGGTTCCGGGGAAAGGAATCAGCGATGGGTAGACGGTGGCCTTTTTGCCATGAGTATAGTTTGGGCTATGCATGGTTTAGGTATCAACTCATGCATGCTGAACTGGTCAAAGGGTAATTCTGCTTCAGAAGCTCTGCGTCGCGATTCAGGAATAGCTCCACAAGAAGACATCATCGTAATGATCGCATTGGGTTATGCCATGCCCGATCACCGCGTTGCACGTTCTCCACGTCGACCTGTGACTGAAATTTTTCGACATCACTAATCTTCTGGTTCTTATAATCACCCACAATCCGAGAGTTTCTCATGAAAAGTAATAAGCCCCTAATGGTGGTTCTCACCGGCGCCTACGGGAATATCGGAGACGGCGTTATTCGAAGACGCATTTTTGGTTGGGTCAGAGACCTTGGTCCTATTCACGCGTACGTTGGTAATGCTACCGATGATTGGATAGAGCAGCTGGGTCTTTCGCCGGAGGACAAGATCTACAGGTCCGCTGACAAAATCGCTTGGATGAAGCTATCCGTTTCATCCACGGCGCCGGCGGCACTCATACTGGACCCGGGCGAAGTTCCACTGGACCGTAAGGCTTTCATCCCGGAGGGCATCTTTACCGCGCTCACCTGGATGACAAGGCTCCGCGGTGGTGTCGTTGTTAGGCCACCACGTGGCGTGGGAAAGTCGGATTGGGCGACAAAGGCTGTGCATCGAATGGGAGTGGCAGCTTCTCAGATTGCGCTGTGGAGAAATCAGCGGAGTATGGATCTGATAAGGCGAGGCGAGCTTTCTCCTGATACGGCGTTTCAGGAGGACTTCACGTCAACAGGAAATGAAGAACGTCGTGACTTGATCATAAGTTTGAGGGCAGCGCGCCCATATCCAAGTCCCGCGTGGTTCGAGACTATCCGTACTATTCAGGAGTCCTATGGGGTCAAGGTCGCTGTGGCTAGTCAGGTACGTGAAGATGAGCCTCGTTCCCGTGAGCTAGCTGCTGCCCTCGGAGCAGAGTATGTCGCTTGGGGTACGGCAAAAGACCTCGCACACGAGGGGGTTCTCCGTGCCCGATACCACAACGCGAAGATTGTGGTGAGCGATCGCCTCCACGTCTTAATCCTCGCAGCATTAGCTGGCGCTGTCCCACTGGAGATTGTAGACCGTCCGAAGGACAAAGTAGCTCTTCATTTTGCCCAAATCGGGGCTCCGAAAGTCTCTATAGATGTTTCAGATTCCTCGGTGGAGGAAATGACTCGTTTCATAAACGATGCCGTATCTGGGCTTCCAAATCTACGTATGTCAATGGAGTCGGCGAGAAACTCGCTGAATAATTTTGAACAGAGGGTCCGAAATCTCGTTCAGTCTGCTGGATAAATAGTTGAGGCGCGCCAAAAAAGATAGCCGCTCACTTCCGCCTGGAATAAAACAAAGGTTCCGCATCTTATGCTGAGACAGTTCTCATGGATTGCCTTTGGGCGTTTATTCTCTGCGGTGTTGCAGTTCCTAACTTTTGTACTCTTGGCTAACAAAGTGAGTCCAGCTGAGTTTGGCATGGTGGCTGCAGTGGTAGGTGCGGCAATTGTACCTCAATCGTTTCTTGATTTTGGAATTAGTACGTACATCATAAGCGCGCGCGCGGCAGGTGGACAAGATGCGCGTGTAGCATTTGCCCTGCAATTAAATAATCGAATATCACTGGTATTTGCTTTTTTGGCTTTAATTGCTCTTTTTCTGATGGGTATTATCATTGATCCTATTTTTATTGCACTTTGTCCCTTGGCTTTTTGGGCAGCGGGCGAAAAAAATGCTGATACCTGGTTGGGTGTTGCAATTGCAGATGGGGATGCTCATCTAAATCTCATTGGCCTGATGGGCCGGCGAGTATTGTCTCTCCTTCTCCTCTTGGTCGGATTTGCTTTGAGTTTTGATGCTCCAGTTGTCTACTCGTGTGCCATGGCGATAGCTGCTTTTGGTGCGGCATGCTTTGCTCAGTTGGTTGTCAGGCGACGACTTCCCACAGCTTCTGGCGGATCAATCCGAGAGACGCTTAGTCTGTCTCGTCCATACTGGTTACATTCGTTTGCAACTCAGCTGCGAAATGTTGACGCTGCGGTTGTAGCTCTTGTCGGATCTCCGGCTCAGGCAGGGTATTATTCCGTTGCCAGCCGGATTTCTGGCCCTCTTCGTTTGGTTCCAACGTCTTTGGCATCAGTGCTACTTCCGGGTGTGGCGAAGGAAGGGAAGATATCAGTTCGTACAACTAAGCTGATCATCTTGACATTGGCAGGGATGGCTGTCATGTACGGGCTAATCGTAGCCACCGCCCCTCTTTTAATACCAAGCCTTATGGGTGCGGCTTATACACATTCGGTAATGCCCGTGCAGGCTATGTGCGTAGGTTTGATATTTGGCGCGGCTGCTTCGATGTTCGCTGCCATCCTCCAAGGCTTGGGGGAGCAAAAGTTTGTTGCGCGGTCTTCCATGGCCTCATCCCTGGCCTGTATTCCAGCAATCATTTTAGGAACCATATGGCTTGGTGCGACTGGAGCCTCTATAGGATTTGTATCATCATTTCTTCTCCAAACGTTTCTGTTTTCGATTAAGCTTTTCCAACGACGTCAGCGACGCAAACATGGACGGCACCGAGGATAAGCATTCCTGCAATAGGGTAACTCGCCGAATTGCTGCCTTGATATCGGTTTGACGACTGCTGAAGTGGATAACTGAGAACGGAGCAACGGTGGGCATCCTAACCGAGGAAAGGCCAGTCCGACATGGCGACCGGGTACTGCTGCCAAAGATGTCTTCCGGGCAGGTGCGGGTGCAAGAGGCGGCAGCCACGTCCGCCTGGAAAACGGCGCCGACTCCTCCGCCTGCCGCGGACCTTCCGCAAAGGTAGGTGTGCGGGAGGCCCTGCAACGTTCGCAATGAAGCGGCTGCTCTGATCAAAGGGAGTTTCCCTCATGACGTTCGGCAAAGTGTTACTCGCTAGTTCTAGGAGTAAGAAGCTTCAGAAGTGAAGAAAGGCTGCAATTGTTACGGCGCCAACTACGAGTACAGGGATGTAGGAGAGAGTAGTCCGGCTGACGAGATCGGTGCTTGTGAGCCGGGTACGATTAGGAACATCGCATTAATGCCGTCTGGTGGCAGGCTTCTGGCTGTCCCAGCCATCAATACAGGGGGACCCCAGCTTGAATCTGAGCGACTACGTGCGCGTATTGCGCCGCAATTGGATAGTAGTTGTTGCAACGACACTGGGGGGTTTGCTCTTAGCAGGCGCTATGTCTGCATTGCTAACGCCGACCTACACGTCGCAGACGCAACTTTTTGTCGCGATTCAAAGCTCTGGAAGTGTTCAGGAATTGCAACAGGGCAACACTTTCAGCCAAGCACGGGTCCAGTCCTATGTAAAAACTGTCGGATCTCCTGTCGTACTTCAACCCGCCTTGGATGCGCTTGGTCTCGACATGACTGCATCGGAGTTGGCAAGAAAGGTCACTGCCACAACCGATCTGGATACCGTCCTCATTAGCATTAGCGTTAAGGACACGTCACCAGCACAGGCGACTGCGCTGGCGCAAGGCATCGGCAACAGTTTGATTCGGGCGGTTGACGAACTCGAGAGGCCTAAGACCGGCGGTACGTCGCCGGTTCGCCTATCTGTAATCACACCTGCCACGGTCCCTTCGGCGCCGTCCGCGCCCAACACTCAGTTGAATTTGGTTCTCGGTCTGCTCATCGGTCTCGGATTTGGCGCCGCGCTGGCCATAGTCAGGTCTTCTCTCGATAGCCGGATAGTCGGAGAGTCTGACCTGCGTCACGTCACGGATGTCCCACTTCTGGGAGGAATAGCATTTGATCCGGAGGCCGCCCGCACCCCGCTGCTGACTCATACTAAACCTCAAAGCCCGCGAGCAGAGTCCTTTCGTCAGCTCCGCACAAATCTTCAATTTGCCAACGTTGCCGTCCAAGCCAAAAGCGTGCTTGTGACGTCGTCCCTCCCCGGCGAAGGAAAGAGCACCACGGCAGTCAACTTGGCCATCGCACTCGCTCAGGCCGGCCAAGCCGTCTGCTTGGTCGATGCCGACCTGCGCCGCCCAATGATTAGCGAGTATCTTGGCCTGGAGCGGAATGCCGGTCTAACAACCGCCCTAGTCGGAGATGCAGACATCAACGAACTACTCCAACCATGGGGTGACGACAACCTTTATATTCTGACCTCCGGTCGAATACCTCCCAATCCGAGCGAACTTCTGGGATCAGCGGAGATGCGAAACCTCGTTTCTGGACTGGAACAAGCATTTGACACCGTGATCATTGATGCGCCTCCGCTGCTTCCGGTAACAGACGCGGCCGTTCTCTCGCAGCACGTGGGTGGAGTCGTGCTGGTTGTCGGTTCGCAAAAACTTAAGCGTCAAGATCTTCAACGATCCCTTCACGCGTTGGAGATGGTCGAATCTAACGTCCTCGGAACAGTTCTCAACAGGCTTCCGACGAAGGGGGCTGATGCATACGCATATACCTATTACAGCCAACCCGAGTCCTCACCGCAGAAGACAACTTCCGAATATGCCGCTGCCCCGCAAGTTTTGCGCAGCGGTGAGCAGGAGGCGCCTGATCGCGTCTCTTCCAAAGCAGGTAGGCGTGCCACACTCTTCCCTGCCGATCGCGTCAGTAAGTTCTAGTTGGCTCGTACCTAAACCTCAGGAATGGTAATTACACCGCGGAATAGTCATTGTGCGCTTCTGCAGGCAGTTGGAGCCAGGTAGGGCTTCGATATGCTAGCCCGCGCGTGCTTCCTCGTTGCGTGCATTGGACCTTTCACGCGGGGCTGTCCCAGCCCGTCGTCGTTGTCGGACTGGCCACGGCTGTGATGGTTATGGTGGCGCCAAGCCGCCAGAAACGGCCTTGACTAGTGTTCCGGTCCCGGCTGGTTTGCAGGGAGGACGGCGCGGACGCGCAGCAGATTGCCGTCACCGAATGCACTAGGGCGTCTCTGACATCCGGCATAACTTGCAGACTATCGCGTGTCAGCATCCTCGAACACCAGGAATGTCTGCGTATCCAGCACCCCCGGCATGGATTGCAGTTGGTCGAAAATCACCCGGCGCAAGTCGATATTGTCCACTGCGCGGACCAGAAGGATCACATCGAAGTCGCCGCCCACGAGGGCCACGTGGTGTACCTCCGGTATGGCTGCCAGCAGATCCCGAAGCTCGCGCCACGAATTCTGCTTCAACTTGAGCGTCACGTAGGCAGACGACCGCAGCCCGGCTTTGATTGGGTCCACGAGTGCCGTGAACCTGGAGAGCACCCCCTCGTACGTGAGCCGGCCGATCCGCGAGTACGCATGAGCACGGGAAATATGGACGTTCTCCGCCACTTGTGTCACGGACATCCGGCCGTCCCGGGTCAGTTCCGAAATTATCTTCTGGTCGATCTCATCCAGGGGAACGGGTTCCGTCCCCTCGTCCTTCGCTGCCAATTTGTCCACGCACCCCGTCAGTAACCTGGCTCACAATTACAATACGTCTTTCATCCTAGGCAGATTGGTGCGGCTTCTCCACGGTTTCCCGAGATGCTGGATACGAAACCTCCCCAAGGTCAATACTGGGAAGGAATAGTGGCAACAGAAGGACGGAACCGATGACGATCTCCGCGAACCACACGGCACAGGACCAGGACCGGACTGCAGCGGTCGAGGATGCCCTCACAGAGGCAGTTACGAAGTTCGGCATCACCGCCGAGGACTACATGCTTCCGGCACGGCACCAGATCGAGATGGTGGACCCGGACGGCAGGCTAAAGTCCCGGGCGGAACAGGGCGCCGAACCCGGGCATGAGTACCCTGTTCCCGGCGATGACGAACTGTTGGCTGCGTACGAGCATCTCGTCGTCGGACGCCGGGTCAACGACCAGAACTCTGCCCTTGTCCGGCAGGGCCGGATGGCCGTCTACCCGTCCAGCCACGGCCAGGAGGCCTGCCAGGTGGCGGCTGCCCTGTGCCTCTCCAAGAGTGACTGGATGTTCCCGACTTACCGCGACGCCGTCGCCGTGATGACCCGTGGCGTGGATCCCGTTCAGGTGATGACCATCTTCCGGGGTGACTGGCACAGTGGGTACGATCCGCTCCAGCACAACGTGGGCATCCAGTGCACGCCACTGACCACGCAGCTCCTGCACGGGGTGGGCGTGGCGCACGCCGCAAAACTGCGGGGCGAGGACACCGTGGTGCTGGCCATGTGCGGCGATGGCGCCACCAGTGAAGGCGACTTCCATGAGGCGCTTAACTTCGCCGCTGTCTTCCACCTGCCCGTCATTTTCTTTGTCCAGAACAATAAGTACGCCATCTCCGTGCCGCTGGCCCACCAGTCTGTGGCGCCGTCTCTTGCGCACAAGGCCGTTGGCTACGGTATGGCCGGCGAACGCGTGGACGGAAACGATGTGGTTGCCCTCCTAGCCGTCCTTGACCGCGCTGTGAAGCTCGCCCGTGAAGGGTCCGGCCCACTGCTGGTGGAAGCCAACACCTATCGGATGCAGGCCCACACCAATGCCGACGACGACACCCGCTACCGCGAAAGCAGCGAGGTTGCCGAGTGGCGGGCCAAGGACCCGGTGAACCGGATGCGCGCCTACCTCATAGACCGCGGCCTGCTGGACGACGACGGCGAGGTCCGGATCCGCGAACATGCGGAGGCTGTTGCCTCGCAGTTGAGGGAAGGTCTCAGCGAGGACGTGCCCGTGGACCCGCAGGAACTCTTCCGCCACGTGTTCGCCCGGCAGACCCCGCAACTGAAGGAACAGTCAGCCCTGCTGGCCGACGAACTCGCCCGGGACGCTGCAGCCCAGAACTCCGCAGACCAGGAGGCCGGCAAGTGAGCCCCACCATCACCACCTCATCCGAGGCCAATGGCAACGTCAGCGTCGCAACGGCCAGGGCAGCTGCGTCCGCTGCTGCCTCTGCAGAAGCCGCCGGTCCGCAGCCAGTCACGATGGCCAAGGCCCTCAACACCGCGCTGTCCGATGCCATGCATGCAGATTCCTCTGTTCTGGTGTTCGGCGAGGACGTGGGAATGCTGGGCGGCGTCTTCCGCATCACGGATGGGCTCACCGCCACGTTCGGCGAGCAGCGGTGCTTCGATACTCCGCTTGCCGAATCAGGCATCGTTGGCATGGCCGTGGGTATGGCGATCAACGGGATGCGCCCGGTGATCGAGATGCAGTTTGACGCGTTTGCATACCCGGCGTTCGAGCAGATCATCAGCCACGTGGCCAAGATGCACAACCGCACGAAGGGTGCGGTGAAGCTGCCTTTGGTGATCCGCATCCCGTACGGCGGAGGCATCGGGGGAGTGGAGCACCACTGTGACTCCTCCGAGGCGTACTACGCCCACACCGCCGGCCTGAAGGTTTACACCCCGGCCACGGTGGCGGACGGCTACACGATGCTTCGCGAAGCCATCGACTCGGATGACCCCGTCATCTTCATGGAACCCAAGAAGATGTACTGGACCAAGGACACCGTTGACCTGGCCGACCTCCGCTCCCAGCACAAGGCCAACGCGGCGGCCGGCACCTCGTCCGAGGGGCGTGCCGCCGTCGCCCGCCCAGGCACAGACGCAACATTGATCGCCTACGGCCCTTCAGTCCCAACCGCTCTTGCCGCCGCCGAAGCTGCTGCACTGGAAGGGAGGTCCCTCGAGGTCATCGACGTCCGCTCGATTGTCCCGTTCGACGACGAGACCGTCAGCGCCTCCGTCCGCAAGACCGGCCGTGCCGTGGTGATCGCCGAAGCCCACGGTTTCGCCTCCGTGTCCTCCGAACTTGTGGCGCGGGTCCAGGAACGCTGTTTCCACCACCTGGCTGCGCCCATCCGACGGGTAACCGGATTCGATGTTCCTTACCCCGCTCCGAAGCTGGAGCACTACTACCTGCCCGGCGTGGACCGCATCCTCGACGCCGTTGACGACCTCCAGTGGGAGAACTGACCATGAGCGAAACCAAAGTCTTCCTGCTCCCCGACCTCGGTGAAGGCCTCACCGAAGCCGAACTGGTGAACTGGCTCGTTGCGGTGGGGGATGAGATCCGTGTGGACCAGCCCATCGCCGAGGTGGAAACCGCCAAGTCTATGGTCGAGGTGCCGTCGCCCTACGCCGGCACGGTGGCAGTGCTCCACGGGAAGCCGGGGGAGACCCTGGATGTGGGCAAGCCGCTGATTTCCGTGACGCCCATCGGAGTTACGCAAGTTTCGGTCGTAAAACCGGAAGAAACCGAGTTGGGCGATGCTGCGGTTGAGCCTTCCGGGACACCCGCCGAGGCGGAGGCAGAGGTTTACCGGGAAGAAGAAAAGGCGGGATCAGGCAACGTCCTGATCGGCTACGGCACTCCCGGTGGCAGCGGAACGGCTCGCCGCACCCGGCCGCGAAAGCTGTCCCTCGTTGAACCCGGGGGTGCCGAGTCCAGTGCCGCGGACACTGCGCCGGACAAAGCCCGCGCGCTCACGGAAAAGGCCGTGGATGACTTGGTGCTGCTCCGCACCCGAGTGCCGGGCAAGCTCGGCGCGGTGATTTCTCCGCTGGTCCGGCGCATGGCGAAAGAACATGGCGTGGACCTCGGCGCCGTGCAGGGGACCGGCGACAGCGGCATCATCATGCGGAAGGATGTTGAAGCTGTCATCACCAAGCCCCCGGTAGCTGTTGAAGCGCCGCCTGAACCGGAGCCCGCGCAACGCCGAGGCGCTTCCGCCGACAGCAGGACCGGGCTCGGAATTGTGTCCCGAACGCCGATGCGGGGCGTGCGGAAAGCCGTCGCGGCCAACATGGCGCGCAGCCGGTCCGAGATCCCGGAAGCCACCGTCTGGGTTGACGTGGACGCCACCGCCCTGGTGGAACTCCGCGCCGAATTGAAAAAAGGCGGCGGGCACGCGCCCGGCCTTCTGGCATTCATTGCCCGGTTTGCGGTGGCCGGGTTGAAAAAGTACTCGGAGCTCAACACCCGCATTGAAACAACCGGTGACGGCGCCCAGGAGATCGTTGCCTTTGAGGGAATCAACCTAGGGTTCGCTGCTCAGACGGATCGCGGGCTGGTGGTTCCCTCGGTCCGTGCCGCAGAAAAACTGACGGCCCGCGAGCTGGATACGGAAATCCGGCGGCTCACCGACGTCGCCCGGCAAGGCAAGGCAACACCCTCCGAGCTGGGCAGTGGGACCTTCACGCTCAACAACTACGGTGTGTTCGGCGTGGACGGGTCCGCGGCAATCATCAACCATCCCGAGGTGGCGATCCTTGGCGTGGGCCGCATCATCGACAAGCCATGGGTGGTTGACGGTGAGCTCGCGGTACGTAAGGTGACAGAGCTGACGCTGACCTTTGACCACCGTGTATGCGACGGCGGAACGGCCGGCGGTTTCCTGCGCTTCGTCGCGGACGCCATCGAGAACCCTGGGGCAGTGTTGGCCGACATCTGACGCTGTACTGGTGGCCCAGTTGGTTCGGCCATCCGGGCTGCTGGTATCTGCGACGGCGGGAGTTGCTGCCATTAACTCCGGAGGGGCCTCTCCGCGTGCTCAAAGCACTGGACGCTGGCAACGAGGGTGCAGCCGGCGTCGGACTTCTGGTAGCGGGTCACGTGGTTCGTTGTCTTCGCGCAGAAGGCGCAGAAGCTCTGATGTTGTTTTGTCCCCATAGGCAGATAGTACCTGTCGGAAAGTTTCCGGACGGTAAACATTTCCGTTCGCATCCGGTACCCGGTCCTCTTGAGCCGTCACCGGATGGTGAGCCTGGCAGATCCCTCCGCGCGCAGGTTGAGAGACGTCAGGATGGCCGCGAGCTGGTATTGACCCGCCGGCAGGCCGGTGAGTTCGGGATTGTTACGGAAGGCAGGTAGTTCAACCCGCTGACCGGGACCAAGCTCCGGAATCGGAGGAGCCATTCCGTGGACAAACGAGCCGTCGCCGATGCGCTGGCCATGCAGGTCAAGCACTAGGCCCTGGACGTGGGAATCGTCCTCTTCCACGGGTTCCCGGTGGATGTCGGATTCATTCACCAGGACAACCGTAATGTTAGGAGAGCCGCCGCAGGCCATGGAGAACTCCGGCCTTGACCACCCGAGCCGCAGACCCTGCCGGCGTACCTCCTGGACAGGAAGAGGACGGAAAACAGCCGGCGACGTGATTTGGTTCCCTGTCTCATGCCGGGACAGCTGCACCAGGACCCAGCGGCCCGGTTCCTCGGTGGAGGGAGCGCCGAGGATTATTACTTCTTCAGACCAGTCGGACCTCGACGTGTACAGGACGCGCCAGCCCTTCAGCGGAAGGTGTTCCCGCCTCCGCGGGGCCAGGCTGCCGTTGGGGAACCAGTCAGCTATTGCGTCCTGCCAGGAGACGCCTGGCTTTTCGAGGAGGGAAGTTGTGACGTCCCAGTTGCCTAGTTGGACGTACTGACTCTCCGACGCCGTAGCCTCTTGTTTCCCCATGCTCCTCATTCTGCCGCAGGGCCGGGGATATGTGTGTCCCGCCACTGGGTCGAGGTTTCCGGCGGCGGCCGCGTTCCGCCGTCGTACCCGCTCCGCCTCCCGGAAACTCCAAGGCTCCATGGTTAGAATCGACGCCAGACGAACGCAACCTGATTTGCCGGAGGTACGGAGAAACAATGTCGGAATGGCTCGAAGTCGGCGCGGACAACTATGTGCTGGTCACCGAAGGATCCCTGCTGAACACCGGACTGATTGTGGGATCCGAGCGGGCCATGGTGATCGACACCGGCTGCGGGCCGCGGCAGGGTCGGGAGATCCTGGACGCGGTCCGGGAGAAGACCCAACTGCCGCTCGTCGTTGTCAACACCCACGCCCATTACGACCATTTTTTCGGAAACGCGGTGTTCGCGGCAGAGGGCGTTACCGAATTCTGGGCGCATGAGAACTGCGCCAAGGAGATCGACGAACGCGGAGACCTGCAGCGCCGTTTCGTGGGCACCCTGGAACCGGAAATGGCCAGTGGCGAGGGTGCCAATGTGGAACTCGTGGTGCCCAACGCCATTGTCCGCGACCAGCCGGTGCTGGTGGACCTCGGCGGGACCACGGCCACCCTCTTCTACCTGGGCCGTGGCCACACCGACGGCGACCTCCTGGTAGGCACGTCCACCACCCTCTACGTGGGCGACCTCGTGGAGCAGGGCGCGCACCCGTCCTTCGAGGATGCTTTTCCCGAGGAATGGGCCGATTCCCTGCGCCACATCTCTGCGCTGCGTTTGCGCTACGAATTTCTGATCCCCGGCCACGGGCAGCCCTGCAGCGACCAGTTCGTGAAAACCATGGCCAACACCATGACCACGGCCGTGCGCCAGGCAACCCAGTCCATCAGGGATACCCCGTCCGACGCCACCAAGGCCATCCCCGTGCTGCCCTACGGCCCGGAACAGTCGCGCTGGTTCATCAAGCGATTGCAGGAAATCCGCCGCGAGTCCTGAAGGCTGGGGTCCATCCCCTGGTACGGGTGCCCGTGACCTACCCAGCCATTTCCTTGACACGATTTGTCAATCCTCAGGGTGCATGGTTAAGTCGCAACAGAGAAAGCACCCTTACTAGTGGAGATTCACGTGGCTTTATCCGACTACGCCTTGGCCCTGTTCGCTCTGCTCGGGACGCTACTGGTGCCGTTCGTTATCCTTCATCAGATGCTGCGGCTCAAGCGCCGTGCCGTCCGCGTCTCCAGTCCACTCGACTACAGAGGTAACCGCCGTTAGTCATGCCGTACGTTGACATTAATCCGCATAAACGCCGCCCACGCTGGGTGTCGTACACGACCTTGGCCGTCCTGCTTGTCCTTACTGCGGCAGTCGTAGCGGCAGCCCTTTTCCGTCCCTAAAGTTCCTGCCGCCCCAAACCACTTAGACTTACTCACTGAACCAAGTGCTGCAGTAATTCTTGCCGAACGTTTTGGGGGACCAGACATGCCCGATCCGGCGGATCAGAACGCACGCGCCCATGTAGAACATGCAGGGCAGCCGTCGCCGCGCCGTCGCCGAGACCTCCGTCGCGGCAACAGCAAGCCAACGGATGCCCGGACAGGAACCATGCCAGCCGCCACACCGGACCCCGCAAGCCAAGCCAACTCCAAGCCGCAAAGCAGGCGGACCTCATGGGCGGAAGCGGCAGCAGCAGCCGACGCGGCCAAACCGTCCACCACTGTGCCGGCGCCAACCCGCCGACCAGCATCTGCTGGGTTTGTTGAACCGACCATCACCACTGCAACTCCCGGTGAAGCCGACGAGGCCAACGCGGCTCGACCAGAGACCCCCTCGTTCCGCCGTGCCCGGCCGACCGTGGCGGAGACCATTGCCGGCAGCCCTATGCCAGACTTCATCAGCTCGCCGGGCCTCTTCGTCAAAGAGCAGAAGCCCCGGCCCGTGGGTGGAGTGCGGGGCGCAATCTATGCGATGACGGGTGGATCCTGGAACCTGGGTCCCGGATCAAAACAGCGCCAGGAAGATGAGCTGGCCAAGCGGATCTCCCGCCAGCTGCAGGGCAGCTACAACACGGCTGTCCTCAGCCTCAAGGGCGGCATCGGCAAAACGTCCACCACAGTTGGGGTCGGGCTGACACTGGCGGAATACCGGGGCGACGCGCCCTGTGCCATCGACGCCAATCCCGATTCCGGCGACTTGGTGGAGCGAGCCCTGGGTGAGGGCCTCTACCAGCAGTCCAGCCCCCGGACCATCTCTGATCTGCTGGAAAACATCGATTCAGTGGATTCCCTGACATCGCTGGCTAGGTATATGCATCACGCCGGCAGGCTGCACCTGATCGCCGGGGAACAGGATCCGGAGGTCTCGGATTCCCTAACTGCCGAGGAGTACCTGCAGATCAGGAAGCTCATTTCCAATTACTACTCCGTTGCGCTGACCGACTGCGGAACGGGCGTTACGCACAACGCGATGAGCGGCATTCTGCAGTCCGCCGACAACCTGGTGATCGCTGCAGGGTACGCGGTCAGCGGCGCCAAGCGCGCACGCAGCACCCTCCACTGGCTGGCCAGCCACGGCTACGCGGAACTCGCCAGGAATGCCATCGTGGTGATCACCGATAAGGACGAAGTGTCGTCCCGCGTGGACAAGGACGCCATAGAAGAACACCTCGCAGGAATCTGCCGAGAACTCATCGCCGTACCGCACGACCGCGGAGTGGCTGACGGCGACCTGGTCACTTTGGATGTCCTGAAGCCGGAAACGAAGCGCGCGTACAAGGAGATCGCAGCTGCGATTGTGGATGGCTACCGATAGACTCCCGCCGTTAGGTTCCTGTGCTGGTGAATAACGGGATTTATCCGATACCAGATGGGGTTAGCCTCTGTTGGTGGACACCTGTAGTAGCGGGATCCTTGGATCTGCGGGAATTTGTTCTTGTGAGCACGACACGACGTAAATTCACTCCGGAGTAGCGGCGGGAGCCTGCGCGCCTTGTGATTGATACGGGCAGGCCGTTCGCGCCCGTGGCCCGTGAATTGGGCTTGGGCGAGCAGTTGCTGGGCCGGTGGGTGGCCCGGGAACGGGCAAGGCTGGAAGCTCCTGAGGTGTCCGCGGCAGCCGAGGCGGGGGACTCTGAGTTGGAGGGTTTGGCGCCGAGAGAACGCGCAGTTGCGGATGGATAACGAGTTCCTGGGAAAAGCCGCAGCCTTCTTCGTTTCCAAGCAGCAGAGTCGGAATACTTCGAGCTGATGGAGGCGGAGAAGGCTAGGCCCTCGGATCCAGGCCGGGCTGGCCCGGAACGGGACCGGCGTTGACCGGAAGACAGTGGCCTCCTCGATGCGCTGGCAGGGCCTGGATGGTGCTAGGTGATGCGTGGGCCTGCCTGCATGACTATCCAGCCGTTCATTCCGGCTGCGCTGCGTCGCCAGGTCAATACCACCCTGTAATTAGCTGCTTTTATTGTCGTGATCGTGCGGGTACCGGACTTGACCGTGATGGTGTTAGCCCCGTTGACCGCGCCGCGGGATACAACCTCATAGGTCAGTCCACCCGTCAGCATTGACCCGTCTGAGGGTAGATTGATCGACCTCGGTGCCGTCAGAAGCGTTTCGAATGACTGGATGCTGGGTGCGCCTAACTCGACGGTCGCGTCCGTGTCGCCTAAGTCGTTGGAGTACATGCCGTTGCTGTAGGCGTCGACTTTGATCATTTCTGCAGCTTGTTGTGTGGCCGCGTTCGTCAGCTTCCAGCCGTCATTGATGCTAAGGCTGTCAATCAGTACGCGATTATTGCGCGAGCCTGCGATGAGATAGGCGTTGGTGTTTGTGCCCTGTCCGGCTTCAAGTTTGCCTATTTTGACATAGGACTGGTCGCCCCCAGCTCCAACCCGCATGAGAGTTACGTCGCCGGACGTGGGCGCGATTGTGTTGAACGTGGACTTGATCCGGAGATGCCCGAAAGTAACGAAGGCCTGTGTGAGGACGTCGATTAGCACTTGTGGCTTTGTGTAGATGGCCCGTTCTAGTTTGAGTGAACTAAATATCACATTCGAGGTGGCGGCGATCTCGAAGAGTTTGGGTCCGCGAACGGCCCAGATGATTTCAAGAGGGCCGAACTCGAGGTTATGTCCACGGATGATGAACAGAGGACCGACCATCTGATTTGCTTCGACAAAGATTCGCCCGAACTTGTTGTTCGGACCGTCATTGATTACTCCGGCCCAGTTGATGGCGCCGCCGGTCATGAGTTTATTGAAGTAAAGGTCTTCCCAGGTGCCTCCCCAGGGGACTACCTGGCCCGGAACGGTCTGCTGGCCGTAGAAGCCGTTGTAAAAGAACAGTTCGTAGAGCCGGAACTGGTACGCCATGGCAACGAACCTGAGACTTACGGCATTCGTGTTCGTCGCCGGCTGATCTTTGAGCCAGCGAAGGGTCATCATCCCTATTGACCACATGCGGAAACCAGCGGTGTTTGGTGCTTCCAAGCCCACACCCATGTTGAAGATGGGCACGTTGTCGGTGACCTGGAGGATGGTTGTGGCGGCCCGTCCCATTCCCCGCAGGCCCCAGCCTTCGGTGCCAGGGAAGTTTATCGGGGCACTTATCCGGTATTCGGCATCTGGGAGTACGCCCATCTTCTTGTTCGCAGCCAAGAAGTTAACGTACGTCTGAAATCGTATTGTTTCATCGGTGCCGTCGCCCAAGAGCCCGAAGTCGCGAGCGTTGACTTCTGCTTTGCTGGCGTAGGTACCGGACAGGTCCGGGAGGAGCGCGCGGGGTATCTTGGATTGCGCGTCTAGAGGTGCCACCCCTAAGGGGGCGCCCTTCTCGGCTAGAGGCACGTACCTAGTGGGCGACGGCGACACATCGAGGGAAGCAGCTTGGGCCTTGGAGCCTCCGAAAGCTGAAACAATTGACGCCCCAGTGAACGCCGTCACCAACGTGCCAAAACGGAGTAGCTGGCGCCGCCCAACGCCCGTTAGGCCCTTCTCTTGATCCGGGTTCCCAGTCTCGCTGGCCATAACACGACCCCAACTTCCGATAGCTCCTAAAACGTCTCTAGAAGCTATTGACCGGAAACTGAACGCACCACAGTGGAGGCTACGCGCATTGTTAAGCGGCATCACCTACCCGACGATGATTCGTACTCAGTTCGCCGATTGGCTTCGGACCGCGGCGACGGGCATCTGCTATAGGCGCTATGGAAAAGTTGAATGTTGCCGAGTCCGTTTTGGCTCCGGTGTGGGTGGTGGGCCAGTTTTTTGCGTTTGCCGGGTGGCCGTGGGAGGGGATTCCGCTTCCCCGAATACGTGCCGGTCCTGGCGGCAGGCGATAAGTGCGAAGCATATGATCAACGCCAACGCATAGGCTGTGCCCTTGTCCTCCGTTGGGGCGACGAAAAACAGCCGGCCAACGGTTATGCAGGCAAAGACTCGGATGACCGTTCCGCCGAGGCGCAGCTCGCCTGGTCCTCGTGTTTCCAATGAGAGCCTCCACAGCTGCCACAGGACGGCGAGCAACATTGCTGTGCCTATGATTCCGAATTTCGCGAAAATCAGCAGTGGGCTATCTACTTTGAGGTCGCCTTCGGTGAGCCCGCTGACTGAAGGGTAACGGTGCCCGAACCCTTGGCCGAGAATCGGGAAGTTGAGGAACATGTCGGTTGTGATCTTGTATGCGCGTGCGCGTTCGACGTAGCTGCCATCGCTTTCGATTCCCTGGCTGGAACCAAGAAGCTCGCCGATGCCCGCAAACCTGCGGAGGATCCGGTCGCCATCTGGGAGTGCTTGGAATATGTAAGGGAGCGCCCACAATGCCGTGGCGCATGCCACGACTCCGGCCAGTACTGTTTTTGTTAGCGGCAACCTGCCGACCTTCTGGGCTCCCAGAACACCTATGATGCCGAGCGCGAAGACGACCATGCTACGGCTACCTGATGCGATGTAGACCAGAGGTATGGCTATCGCAAGGAATCCCCAGCCGGTGCGGGCGATCCCACTGCGGGAGTTGACGGCCAGGACAAGGGCTATGGCGAATACCGCGAACCCTAGAAAAGAGCTGGAGAGCAGGATACGGTCTAGCCCACCGATGGCACTGCCGCGCCGCGCCAGCCACCAGACGGCCCAGCTTGACGCCGCAACCACGCCCACGACCGCGACGAGCGGTTTTAATCTCTTGAACGTCCCGCCAATGGCGGCGTCAACGCCGATAATAGGAGCAGCGGCGAGCAGGGCGTAGGTGAATGCATCCTGCCCGATGAGGGTCAGCGGGTTTCCTTGAATGGCGCCCACGAACGCTGCAATCGTAGTCAGCAGCCCGAGCAGTCCTGAGGTGGCAAGCGCTGGCCGGATCAGCCTTTGCCAAGCCTCGTCCTTCTCGGCGAGGATTCTCTGCAGACCAACGACGACGAGGAGCGCGATGAGTGCCGCGTATCCGATCTTAGTCGCTCCGAGTCCCGACGTCCCGCCCATGGCGACGAGTCCGCCTATGACAAACAGGGCCAAACGCCCAACTGGTTTGGTGGCTACAGCGATCACGACAGCCCCTGCTAGCGCCAGCCCGAGGTAGGAGGGCGCCAGCACCGCGGCTGCGACAAGTATGCCTGTAACTCCTAGGCCTACGGCTAGCCACTTGACGGAGAAATCGCCCATGGAAAACTCACCCATCGTTCAAGACCCCCCTTTGATGGGTCAGGGCAAGTCTACTGATGCGGAAGCCCTGCTAGCCTACTTGGCTACCCAGCCGGTGGCATCGGCCTTGGCTTGATAGGGCGAAGGTGGTGGCTCCGGAACCCCTACAACCGCTGGAAATTTGATCTTTTCTGTCCGGGCTGCACGTTCTACACTGGGGCGCGGACGTTCATGATGCCGCCGCCCGGGGCGCCGAATGCGTTGCCAAGGGCGACATGGCGGCAGGGTCAAGGTTGGCGCACCGGCCCGTGCAATGCAGTGCGGGAGCGTGGCTGACAGCTGTGCCCGGCTGTTGCATGCCGACCACAGCACCCGCGCTGATCTTGACCCAATTCGGCACCCTTCCTCAATAGAACCCTGAGCTTCGCCCCATAGCTTGACGTCATCACCAATCGGACGGAGCAGGGCATGGACATCACCGAATACGCAATGGCACTGGGCGGCATGCTGGGTTCCCTCGGAGTGATGGCCCTGCTGGCCGTCGGCGTAATCCGGGCCAAGTCCCGCCACTGACGGCCCGGACCTCATCAGCACCAGCGGGTCCCGACGGCGCACAAGATAGCGCGTCAATCGGCCAGCCCCCGGGGTGTTGAGCGGATCTTGACGCAACCTTGAGTGCAGCTGCAGCACTACCTTGAAGTTGCCCCGGCAGGCTGGACGGATGCTCTCACATATCCGGGCCGGAGGCCTGACCCTTTCCTGCGCCGCGCTCCTTGTTGCCGGGACCGTCTTCTCCTCCACAGCAGCCAGCGCGGCGCAGCCCGCGCCCGCCCCGGCCACCGGCGCCCCCGCCGCGCAGCCGGGAGCCACCCGGGCCGCAGGCAACCTCGGCTCCGTCTCCGCACTCCCCGGCCAGGCCGCCCAGCTGCTCACCATCCCGGTTCCCGCCGGCCTGCAGCCCACCCGCGTCACCGGCACCATCGAAGTTCCCAGCCAGACTCCCGGGACCATCCGCGTCACCGCCCGGGGCCGGGTCCTGCTCGAAGCCCCCGCCGCTGCAGCCCTCGCCCTGGACGCACCGCTCACCCCGGCAGACGTCTCCGGGAATGAGGTGGTCCTGGGCCTGGAATATCTGCCCGCCGTCCGTGACGTCTGCACCGCCGCCGGCTCCGGCGCCACCCTCAGCAACGTGGCCCTCGCCACCGCAGGAACCGAAACGCTCCCCACCACGGTGGCCGGCTTCCTTGCCCCGTCCGTTCCCGCCGTGTTCATCCCGGTGCCGGCCGATCCGGCGTCGGACGTCTCCGCCGCGATCCTTTCCGCTTCCGCCGCCGTGACCCACCGCTACCCCAACGCCGCCGTCACCGTGCTCCCCGCCGCAGACCTCGCAGCCGCCGCCGCCGACGCGCCCAGCGGATCCCGCATCATCACCATCACCGCCGGAACCGGTGCCGCCGGAACCACCCTGACCACCGAAGCCGGCCGCCCCGCCCTGGCCATCAGCGGCTCCGGCGAGGAACTCCGCACCGCAGCCCAGGCGCTGGCCAGCCCCCAGGCAGCCCTGGCCGACTCCGGCACCGTCACCGGCATGACGGCCGCCGCACCCGCCGCCGCCGGACCCGAACAGACCCTGGCCGATCTTGGCGCCACCGGCATCCGGCTGGCCGGCTACGGAACGCAGGAAGCCTACCTGGGGATCAGCCAGTCCCAGTTCGGCGGCCCCGTCTCCGCGTGGACCGCGCAGATCCGCGGCACCCACACCGCCATCCCCACCGGCGGCCAGGCCAGCCTGTCCGTGTACTGGAACGACTACCTGCTCAGCTCCCAGACCCTGGACGGCGACACCTTCGACATCACCGCCGCCGTGCCTGCCGGCCAGATCCAGGCCCGCAACGGCCTGCGCCTGCGCCTCACCGCGCTGCCCGCCGGCGGCGACTGCTCCGGCCCAGCCGGCCTGCTCCCCATGGAACTGACAGTGGACACCACGGGCAGCAAACTCACCGGCGAGCGGGGCCACTCCGTCAAGCCCGGCTTCGCCCGCTTCCCCCAGGTGCTGGGCGGCAGCCTTCCCGTAGCGTTCGACGGCGGCGCCTCACCACAGGAGAACACCGTCAACGCCGCGGCACTCACCGCGGCCCTGCAGCGCGACTCCTCCACGCTCCTGGACATCAGCCTCACCGACCCCGCCGCGCTCCTCGACTCCAGCAACTCCGGGCTCCTGGTGGGCGCCACCGCCGCAACCGCGGAGAAGGCCGCCGCCCCGCTCCGGCTCGCCGAATTCCGCACCGTGGCCGCCCGGGACATCGAATTCGGCGTGGGCACCAGCGCCCCCTACGGCGTGCTGGAGGCCTTCGAGCACAACGGCCGCAACCTGCTGCTCCTGGGCGGCTGGGCCCCCGGCGCCGCCCAGTCCGGCACCCCCACCGGCACCCTCCAGGCCGGCCTGGCATCCTTTGTCCAGCAACAGGACGGCGGCTGGAGCGCCCTCTCCCGGAACCTGCTGGTCACCCAGACCACCGGCGCCCCGGTGCTGCTGGAGACCAACGCCGTCACGCCCCAAGCCGAAGTGACGGACGGGTACCGGCCACTGGCGCTGTGGATTGCCGCCGCCGCAGGCATCCTGGCGCTGACTTTCCTGGGCCGCATCCTGCTCCGCCGCCGGCACCGTCGGCAGGCAGCTGCGTTCGCCGATGCCAAGGCGGCCCAGGCCGTCGAGGCGGCAGAGCCCACCCATGGCAGCTGACCTTCTGGCGGCTGACCGCCAGGCGGAACCTGCCATCGCGGGGGAGCGGGCAGCGCGCCACCTCAGGTGGTGGGCCGCACTCGGCGAACCGGTCCGCGGCCGCCACGTCCCCGGCACCGCCGTCATCGCCGTGACCGCCGCGGCCATTGGCTTCCTGGCCTGCCTGTACACCACCGGCAACGGCAGCAACCTGGACTACTCGGACGCGCAAAGCCACCTCACCATCGCCCGCCGCGTCTTCGACAGCAAATCCCCGGGCTTCGAGCAGCTGGGCACCGTCTGGCTGCCCGTGCCGCACCTGCTGCTGATGCCCTTTGTGGTGAACCTGTGGATGTTCAGCAGCGGCTGGGGTGCCGGCCTGCTGGGCATCCTGGCTCTTGCCGCCACTGCCTCGGGCCTGTACCGGATCGCGGCGCGCCTGGGCTACGGCCGGTCCGGCCGCCTTGCTGCGGTCCTGGTGCTCCTGGCCAACCCGGCCATCCTATACACCTACACCACCGCCCTGACCGAGCCCGTGCTGCTGATGTGCCTGGTGGCCGGCATGGCCGGGCTGGCGCACTGGGCCACCAGCCGCCGCCGGATGAGCGCCGGGGAACTGGCTGTTTTCGCCGGCATCCCCTCCGGCGCCGCGGTCCTGTCCCGCTACGAAGGCTGGGCCCTGGTCCTCACGGGCACCATTTTTGTCCTGGTGGCGGAAATGCGCCGCTCCGGGCAATGGCGGGAGGCCGTCACCATGGCCGCCGGCTACGCGATGGTGCCTGCCGCCGCCGTGCTCTGGTGGCTCTCCTACAACTGGGCCATCTACGGCAGCCCGCTGGAGTTTATGTTCGGCCAGTACTCCGCCTACGCCCAGCAGAAAAACATCACCGACGGCGGCCTGTTGCCCACCAAGGGCAACCTGGGCCTGACCCTGTGGACCTTCCACTGGTCCCTGCTGGAAACGATGGGGATCGCGGTCCTCGCCGCAGCTGCCTGCGGCGCCGTGGTGGTGGTGTTCCGCCGGGGCCTGGCCACCAGCACCCTGCTCATCGCCGTGACCGGAAGCGCCTACGCGTTCGCCCTGGTGAGCCTGTTCCTGGGGCAAACCGCCATCAACAACGACCATTCCCTCCCCAGCACCTGGTGGAACAACCGCTTCGCCCTCACCGCGCTTCCGTTGGTGGCGGTCCTGGTGGCGGCCTTTGTGCACCAGGTGACCCGGCGCCGTCGGACGCGTCCCTGGCTTGCCGGCGCGCTCCTCCTGGCCCTCGCCCTGCAAAACGCGTGGTGGCTGCAGGACCCCACCGGCCGGCTGGCCATCCTGGCGGAAGGGAACATGTCCCACGTGTCCAACACCCACTCGTTCGCCGCCGCCCGCTGGCTGAAGGCGCATTACACCGGTGGCGGGATCCTGATGGATGAGAGCGCCCGCGGCAACGCCGTGCTGCCCACCATGGGCATCCCGCTGCACAACATCTACAACAGGGCCTCCGGGGACCACTTTGCCCCGGCCCTGGCGGACCCTGCCCGCTACGCGGAATGGGTGTTCGTCAATGTGGAAGCCGGCGCGGGGCCGCAGGATTCCGGCTTCACGGACCTGGCCTACGAGGCCATCAGCGCCGACCCCACCTTCAATTCCCGGTACTCCGTGGTGTTTTCCAGCCCCACCCACCGGATCTACGAAAGGTCCACGGACTGATGCCCCGCCACGCAGCACCTTCAGTTGACCGGCCCACTGACCTTTCCGGCATGGGCCCCCAGTCCCTGGCACTGGGCCAGACCCTGCTCGAGGCGGGGCTGATCACCGCGGCCCAGCTGGACCGCGCGCTCCACCGCGCCCGCACGGAAGGCGGCCTCCTGGGCCGGCACATCATCCTGGAAACGGGCCTGAACCGGCGGCACGTGTACCAGGTCCTGGCCGAGCAGTGGGACGCACCGCTGGTGGACCTGGTGGCGCACCCGTCTGACGACGCCCTGCTGGAACAGCTGCACTTCGATGAGGTCTCCGAACCCGGCTGGCTGCCGTGGCACCTGGCGGACGGCGTCCTGACCGTGGCCACCGCCGTCAAACCCACCGAGGACATCCGGCAGGCTGCCCTGCGCATCACCGGCGCGGAGAACGTGGAGTTCCGGACCACCACGGACTGGGACATCAACCACTCCATCCAGCGGGCCTTCCGCAACCACCTGCTCTACGAATCCGCGGAGCGGCTGGCTGAGGAACAGCCCAACGACTCCGCCCGGACCGCCCTGAACCGCTGGCAGCGCTGGCTCCCGGCGGTGCTGCTGTCAGTTTTCCTGACCGGGCTGGTGCTGGCGCCGCAGCTGACGGCCATTGTGCTGCTCACGGCCGTCAACGTGGTGTTCCTGGTGAGCATCGGCTTCAAAAGCGTGGCCAGCCTCCGCCAGCCGTTCGACTACCTGCACGACCGCGCGGCCGCCAAGGCCCAGGCCCGCGAACTCCTGCAGCGGGGGCTGCCCCCGGCGGAAGCCGAGCGGATAGCCGACGGCGACCTTCCCGTCTACACCATCCTGATCCCGGTGTTCCGCGAGGCCAACATCATCGACAAGCTCCTCACCAACCTGGGGCAGCTGGACTACCCGCGCTCCAAACTGGACGTCCTGGTGCTGCTGGAGGAGGACGACACCGAGACCATCGAGGCCGCGAAACGGTCCCGGCCGCCCGAATACGTCCGGATCCTGGTGGTGCCCCGCGGCGACCCGCAGACCAAGCCGCGGGCCTGCAACTACGGGCTCACCTTCGCGCGGGGCGAGTACGTGGTGATTTACGACGCCGAGGACCGCCCCGACCCGGGGCAGTTGCGGGCCGCGATTGCCGCCTTCCGCCAGGACGCCTTCGAACGGCGCTACCTGGAAACCTCCAAGAAGCCGCTGATCTGCGTGCAGGCCGCACTGAACTACTTCAACGCGGACCAGAACGTCCTCACCCGGCTGTTCACCATCGAGTACACCCACTGGTTTGATTCCATGCTGCCCGGCCTTGACCGGTCCGGGATTCCGCTGCCGCTGGGCGGGACATCCAACCACTTCGACACCCGGCTGCTGAAGCTCGTAGGGGCCTGGGACCCGTGGAACGTCACCGAGGACGCCGACCTGGGGCTCCGCGCCGCCGTGGAAGGCTACCGGGTGGGCGTCATCAACTCCACCACCTGGGAGGAAGCCTGCTCCCAGGTTCCGGCCTGGATCAAACAACGCACCCGCTGGATCAAGGGCTACATGATCACCGCCGCCGTCAACACCCGTAACTCCATCCGCTACGTCCGGCGCACCGGGGTGCCCGGCGCCGTCGGCTTCCTGGGCCTGATCCTGGGCACACCCCTGGCTTTCCTGGCCTACCCGCTGGTCCTCGGGTTCACCATCGTCACGTACGTGGGCTACAACTTTGTGGGCCTGGTGCTGCCGCAGTGGCTGCTGTGGGGAGGAGTGGTGTCCATGCTGTTCGGCAACCTGCTGATGATCCTGGTGTCCGGCATCGCCACCTGGCGCCGGCACGGCTGGCGCATCGCCATCTTCGCCCTGCTCAACCCCGCGTACTGGGTGCTGCACGCGGTGGCCGCCTGGCGCGCCGCCTGGCAGATGCTCACCAGTCCGCACAAGTGGGAGAAGACCCCGCACGGGCTTGAAGCCGAGTACCACGACGACGGCCGGTGGTCCGCATGAGCGCCTGCCTGCCGGTCCTGGACCCGGCCTGCCTGCGCGAACTGGGCGAGGAACTGGGCGACCCCGCCGGGGCTGCTGCCTTCCTGGACGGGTACCGCGAGCTGCTGCCGGTCCGCATGGACAGCATCAGCTGTGCCGTCGCGGCGCAGGACTTCGAGGCGGCCATGGACAGGGTTCTGAGCCTGAAAGTCACCTCCACCATGGTGGGTGCCCGGCAGCTGGCCGGCCTGTCCACCGAGCTGGAACACCTGGTGCGGGCGGAGAGCTGGGCCGCGGCCGGTGCGGCCATGCACGGCCTGGCCCGGGCAGTGGCGGCGCTGACCCCGGTGCTGACGTAGGGGAAGCCTGCCCTGTTTGTGGTGCCCGCGGACGCAGGAAACGGGCGGTGGGTCAGAGGGGCAAACCGGATCGCTACAGGACTAACGTCCCGGATTGCCCCTCTGGGTGGTGGGGAGGTCCTTGAGGACCCCTTCCGCCACGCTGCGGACGTGCAGGTTGCGATGGCGGGAGGCGCTGGCAAGCTTGCTGAAGGCGTCCGGGTAGGAACACCGCGTCTGGGCCATGATCACCCCGCACGCCACATCGATGGATTTCCGGGCTTCCAGGACTGCCTTGAGGTTGTCCCCGGCAGCCCGGATCCCGTGGACTTCGATGGCAAGTTTGAGGCTCTGCGACGCAACGGCGGCGAACCGGTGGGCTTCCGTCACCACTTCCGGGGAGAACTGGAATCCTGCAGGGCCCAGGAGTGTCAGGGCGCAGGATGAGTTTTCGTCCAGCCGGACGGGGACGGCCAGGGATCCGCCGTACGTTCCCACCACCACGGACCCGGCAGAACCAAGCGCGTCCGCCATGGGCCCGCCGTCTTCCAACGCCGCGAGAGTTGCGGCCCGTCGGTTGTTGGCTGAGATCATGGCGGGGCGCCGGTCCCGGTTCAGTGTGGCGGCGCAGTCGATCTCGACGCCGGCCAGTCCGCTGATGGCGTGCGCCGCAGCTTGGGTGAGTTTCCGCAGGGAGTCCTGGACGGTCTCGGTGCCGGTCAGCAGGTCCAGCAGGTACGCGGCATGGGCCGCAGGCATGGTGAGGATCTCCGCCTGGGGTTCGGCGTCAGCCACTACCCGCAGGGCCCGCTCTTTGACAATTGCCGGCCGAACTCCCATTTTCCTGCCCCCGATTTCACGATTTTTCAAACCACGGATGCGGCTAAACCCTCCAGCAAAACTTAGCTGCGGGCCCGGAGCCCCCACACGAGTAGTGAGTACTCGAGTTTTCTGCGGGACGCCACGGCAAGTACCCGGGCCACTACCCGGATCCTGCGGCCCGGCCACGTAAAATGAGGTAAACCCGCAGGTCAGGAAGGTCCACCGCTGTATGTCACCCGATACACCCGACATCTCAACTCCCGGCCCAGCACCGGAGCGCCGCAGCCTGCGCGGCTTTGTCCTTCCGGCTGTCGCGTTTGTGGTGGCCGCAGGGATCGGGACGACCAGCATTGTCTCCGGGATCAACGCCCGGGACGAGGCCGAAAAGGCTGCCGGGCCCACTCTGCCCGTGTGTGTGGCGCCGGACCGCGCCGGCCTGGTGCCGGCGTCGGGCGCTTTATTCGGTGTGAACCTGGACCTGCACAACAAACCCCTGGCCCAGTACGCCGCGGACCTGGGCCACAAGCCGGCCGTCAGCGTCTCCTTCGCCGGCTTCCCCTACACCGCCCAGGAGAAGATGGATCTGGCCCACGCCGCGGACCAGATCCGCGCGGACGGGCAGATGATGCTGCTGACCCTGGAGCCCATGAACGGCCTGGGCGCCGTCACGGATGAGGCGGTGGCGGCGCTCGCCGATGACCTGGCCGCCTTCAACGCGGACGGTGTGCCGGTTATTGTCCGCTTCGCGCACGAGATGAACGGCTCCTGGTACCCCTGGGCGCAGCAGCCCCTGGCCTACAAGGCGGCGTTCACCAGGATGGCGGACGCCGTCCATAAGGTGGCGCCGGCCTCCGCCATGATGTGGGCGCCCAACTATGCCGGCGGCTACCCCTTTGCCGGCGGCACGTTCGAGGCCAGGCCCGGGACCCGGGAGTTCGACGCCCTGGACACGGACGACGACGGCGCCCTCACCATGGCGGACGATTCCTACGCACCGTATTACCCCGGCGACGCTGCGGTGGACTGGGTGGGCATGTCCCTGTACCACTGGGGCGCCACCTACCCGTGGGGCGAAAACGAACTGCCCGAGCCCAATAAGTTCACGGACCAGCTCAGCGGCACCTACGTGGGGGCCAACGGCGACGACAGCCTGCTCCCGGACTTCTATGCTGTATACGGGACGGAGCACGGCAAGCCCGTGGCCATCCCGGAAACTGCTGCCCTGTACGCGCCGGCCGCCGGTGGGGCCGCGGAAATGGACATCAAAAAAGCGTGGTGGGAACAGCTGTTCAACCCCGCACTGGCCACCGCATACCCGCAGTTGAAGATGATCAACTGGTTCGAATGGGACAAGACCGAGGTGGAGGTCAACGGCAGGGTGGACTGGACGGTGACCAACACCCCGGCCGTTCGCGAGGCATTCACCGCAGCGCTGCCGGATTGGCTCAGCTACGGGCCGGCCGGGTCCTGCCGCCCGGCGGACTGAGCCTGGCCTTTAGTCGGCCCTACTCGTCCAAGGGGCTCATTCCACTGCCGCAGCCACCGGGGCGCGGTGGAATTGCGGTGCACCATAGGACGCGCGTTTACCGACTACCTAGCCACATGACGCCACTCTAAAGATGCGGCCTGCTTCTTGGGTGCTGCCCGCCGTAGGCTATGGGCATCCATCGCATATAGGAGGCACCCATGCGCACGGCAGAACCGTTGACTGAAACCGAGCAACTCCACCGTCTTTTAGAAAATCTCATGACCCATTTGGCCAAGGGCCGGGAGTGGGCCACGCCGGGTGTGCAGGCAGCCCTGCAAAGAACGGTGGCCGGGCTGGATGCCGGCATTGAAACTGCGTCCCCTCGCCTCCAGATGGTTTTGCGCCGTCTCGCTGACGATATGGCCGGTGGTGTGGAAACACTTACGCCACGGGTCCAGGAACAATTGCGGCGGGTTGGGCCGCAAGCTGCGGCTGAGATCGTGGCGCCGGTTCGGGCTGGGCGGTCGGCATTGATGAAGTGGGGGAGTTGGACTGCCGCACTGGTGGTCATGGCCGGGGCCGGTGTGCTCATATGGCGATCGTTGTGGCCATCCGAGAAAGAGCCATCGTCGGTGGCTGTGCCAACCAACGACGGCACGGATGTTGATGCTGACCCTGATCTAGCCGCGGGCCGGATGTAGGTGCAGCGACGGGGAACGTTCAGCCTGTGGATCCTGCGCGGTGGTTGATTCCGGCTTAGTTAACTGAGCCCTGCGACTTCTGTGCAAGGGAAAGGCCACGGCCGGGAAATCGAACGATTCCCCAGCCGTGGCCCAATGGTAACCTCGGGCGGGGTGTTAGCTGTGCACTCCCGAGCTGGCGGAACCGATCTGTATCTTAGAGCCCGTAGGCAAGGCTCCCAGAGCCTGCTCCAAGACAATCTCGACCATCACCACAGCGACGCTTGACGAGGACTTGAAGACCTTGTGCAGCGTGACTTTGCCGAGTCCGGCCACTTGAACCACGGTGTTTGGGGCAACGGAGGCGTTGATGGAGGCCAGCCCCTTGATTTTCAGGTTCGTGAACGTCGAAGTATCGGTGAGGGTCACGGTACCGCCGGCAGTGGCTCTGCTGGCGGAGGTTTCGGCTTTGATCGCGTCAGCCGTGATCAGACCTCCCAGGACGTTCAGGCCCGCCAGCGTGTTGATCACAGTGACTTTGGGTGCGGGCGTGAGCGTTGCGTTGGTGTTGGTGGTGGCGGCACCCGCTGTCAGGACCCCGGGAATGCTGGCTCCTGCGACATTCGCAGTGCTGGTTCCGCCTGCACATTTCACTTCCGCGTATGCTGTTGCACCGGATTTCACCAGGCCGCTAAGCAGTGATGCTTTGGTGCTGAATCCATTACCTGTGAAGTAGCCGGCTTGCGGCGGCGTGAGTTTGGCGGCACTGACGCCAAGCCGGATATCCGTACCGATGTTGAGTCCGGGCAGGCCGGCTTTGAGGATCTGCACCCGTATGGCGGTCGTGGCGACCTGATAGGTGCCGTTGACGAGTCTCTTTTCCTGGCCGTTGAGCGTGACCTTGCCGAGGGAGCCAAGCAGCGGATCTTTGAGGTCGATGACAGTGTTTGGGGCCGGGCTGGCCTTGACGGCTATGCCCAGCACTTTAAGGTCGGCGATCGTTGTCTCGTTGGTTCCCGAGTACGCGCCCGTTGTGCTCTTATCCGCGGTGCTCTTGGAGGTGATGGTGCCGGCGCTGATCAGTCCACCCAGCAAGGTGGCCCCGGCAATTGTCGAGTTCGCTTCGGTCCGCTTTCCCGTGGCGGTCAGGAGCGTTTTGATGTTTGTTTGGGCGGCACCAACCGACCCGACCAGCGGGACGTTGGTGGCCGCGACGTTGTTGGAGGACGTTTTGCCGGTTGCTGCGGTGCACGAAATTGTTGAGGAGGCCGTAGGGCCTGAGACCAGGGATTTGTCGGCATTGACAATGTAGGACCCGTAGGCCGAGCTTGAGAACCCCGTTTGAACCTGCGCAGGCGTAGGATCGGCCGCTTGCGCGGCGAGGGGACCCGCAGCCACAAGCGTCAGGGCTCCCATAAGAGCAATTAGTGTTCGTTTCAAGTTTTCCCCCCAGGGAACTTTATACACAGATCTTTTATCGTGTGGTGCTCATAAAATACCTTTGGTATTCCCTTTCTTCAAGGTAACCGCGGTTTTATTCAGGGGAATTCATCGCCTTCGAAACTGGTTGCTTAGCGTCGACTTTCTGGACGGAGCCGGACCACATTCAAACGGGGTCTTTCAAGCGGACTGATCCCGGGGAACCGAGCCGCAGGTGTGCCAGCCCTAGTTTTCGCTGTTTTCGAATTCCGTGTCCAGCTCCTCCTGGCGGAATTCGGTTTCGGGGTCCGATTCGCCGTTGGTGATGATTTCATGGTCCAGCCGCCGCTGAACCTGGCTGTCGAGAACCTGCAGCTTTTCGTCTTGCAGTTCTTCCAGGTCTTCAGGAAAAAGGTCGGCGGGAGTGTGCCAGCACTGGCAATTTAGAAGTCGCGGTCCAGCGTTCCCGTCTCCGTGGCGGGTGCCAGGGAGGAGGCGACGCCGGCCGCGTTGGTGACGGCCGCCGTCGGCGTCCACGCCATGTTCACCGGTGTGGTGTAGCTGCGCAGGCTGCCGGCGCCGCTTGCCACGGTGCCCACTGTCACGGTGACCACCGTGCGCGGAACCCCGTTGACCGTGACCGTTGCCGCCGTCATGGTGCCGTTCAGGGTGACGGTCTTGCGGTTTTTGACGTAGTTGCCCTTGGTATTGACGGCCCCAAGGTTCACGGTGCTGCCGGTCCGCTGGATGTCCAGGGTGTCAACAGCGTTGCCCTGGCCCAGCAGGTTGCCGTCCCGCAGCCGGACCGTCACGGGCAGTGCGGCTCCGTTCCAACCGGGCGTCACGGTGGCCAGGTTGACCTGCTGGCTGTAGCTGAAGCTGATGGTGTCCCCGGCGTCCACCCGGCCCAGCACCCCGCCGTTGGTGGCCTGGATGTCCGCCGCGCGCAGCGGGCTGTTGTCCACCCGGCGGCCGGACACTGTGGCGGAAATGGTTTCCTTGCCGGTGCTTTCAAGCAGGATGGCGCGGACGTCGTAGAGCCCGTCGGCCACGGCGGTGGTGTTCCATGCGCAGGAGTACGGTGCGGTGCCCACTGTGCAGCGGGTGGTCCAGGTGGTGGTTCCGGCCGGGGCCGTCTGGAGGCGCACGTTGGTGATGCCCGCCGTCGAATTGGCCGCGGCCTGCAGGGCGACGGTTCCGGTGAGGTACGCTCCCGGATCCTCCATGGAGACCGAGCCCACCGTGTTGTCCACGGTCCGAAGAGACGTGGCGGAGGTGGTGGCGGTGTTGCCGGCGTCGTCCGTGGCGATGGCCCGGAAGCTGTACTGGCCGTTGGCCAGCTTGGTGGTGTCGAACCGGCAGGTGTACGGCGGCTCCTCCACGGCGCACATGGTCACCCAGGTGCTGGTGCCTGAGCGGAGGTACTGGACTTGCACCTGGGCGACGCCGGACACCGCGTCTGCCGCCGTCGCCGTGAAGTTGGCGGTACCGCGGATGGTGGCGCCCGGGTCCGTCAGGGCCACCGTGGGGGCCTGGCTGTCCACCAGGATGTCCGGCAGGACGGGGGAGTAGGTGGTGGTGCCGCCGGAGACCGCCACCGCGCGGAGGTCATAGGATTCGTTGCTGTACGTGGCCGTTGCCCAGGTGCAGGGGGACGGCGCCACCTGGTTCGGGCATAGCGTTTTCCAGTTGGTGGTACCGGCCGCGGCGTACTCCACCCGCACCGTGTATGTGCCCGGGCCTGCGTTGCTAAGGACGGGGCTTAGGTTGACGTTGCCGCGGACCACTTCGCCGGGGTCGGGCAGGGACACCGCAAACGAGTTGGCCACGGAGGTGCTGATGGGTTCCGTGGTGGTGGTGAGGCCGGATTTATCCGTTGCGGCGGCGCGCAGCAGGTAGGCGCCGTCGGGCACGGCAGCGGTGTTCCAGCCGCATGAATACGGTGCGGACACGGCGGTGCACAGGGTCACGTACACACCAGTGGCGGCGGGGGCGTACTGGATCGCCACATTGCGGATGCCGCTCTCGGCGTCCGAGGCTTCGGCGGTCAGCGCCACGGTCCCCTTCACCGTGGGGCCGGGATTGACCAGGACGGCCGACGGCGGCATCCAGTCCAGTGCCGTGCCGAACGAATTCGCGGCGTTGGCCGTCGTGGCCGTGAACGCGGCCGAGGAGAACACGCTGGCGCCCATCACCACCACGGTGACCAGGACGGCGACGATGCCCATGGCGGTGCCGGTTTTCTGCAGCGGTGAGGGTTCGTCGTCGTCCGTTCCGTCGTCGTCGTCCCCACCGCCATCGGGTCCGGAGCCGTCGCCCTCGTCATCAGGGGTGCCGCCGTCATCGCCGTCACCGGGGCGGCTGCGGCCGGTAACGCCGAAAACTGCGGCCACCACGGCCACCAGGGTAATGACGGACCACAGGGCCAGGGCGGAGAGGTTGCCGCTGCCGAGCCACAGCCCGGGCAGGCCCACGGCGGGGATGAGCAGGCGTGCCTGGCCTTTAATCTGGTCGCGGACAATGGGGGTGCTGTCCACGGTGATGTTGGCATCGCCGGCTGTGACAAACGTTCCATCCGTGTTCGCAGCGACGATGCGGTGCAGGCGGGTTTTTGCCACGCCGCCGGGCTCGGCCTCCGCTGGGCTGTGGTACTCCACTACGCCGCCCACGGGCACCGGGTGTTCCGGGTTCAACGCCGCGGCGAGCACCACGTCGCCGGGGGAGATGTGCGGCTCCATGGACCCGCTCTGCACCACGGTGCCGTGCCAGCCGAACAGCGCCGGGAGCACCGCGAACAGGGCAAGGCTCAGCAGCACACCCAGATAAAGCCGCGACGCGATGGATGCGATAAAACGCACCCAGCCGTCAGCGGAGAACAGTCCTGCTCCCCGGGAAAGACCCGGTGCAGACCCGGGCCTTTCCCGGTTCACAGCGCTGTGGTTGCCAGGCCGGAGTTACGGGGTGGTGGGAGCGTTGTCGGACTGGAGTTCCCATACGAGGTCGATGCTCACGCGGGCACCCTGCAGGGCGTTGACCTCGTCCTGGCTCAGGTTGGTGGTGTCGAAGCGCCAGGTGCCGCGGTAGCTCTGGGTCTCGCCGGGTGTGCCGGTGGTGTCCCACGGAGCCCCGCCGGTGGCGAAGTCGCGGTTGACGGTGGCCAGGGTGGAGAGCGGCAGTTCAGGGACCGTGTTGGCCGTGGGCGTGAAGCCGGTGCAGTCGTTGAACGATCCACCCGTGCCCTGCTCAAGGTCGAAGAAGATCCGGTTTTCCAGACCCTTTGAGGTGACCAGGTTCTGGGTGTAGGCCCGGACTTCGCCGGCCACATTGGACTGGGACGTAACAACGATGCACTTCTGGCCCGTCTGGCCCGGGACGATGTTTTCCACGTGGAACGCCGCAGCGCCGAGGTCATCGTCCGTAAGCACCACGTTGCCGGTGCTCCAGGAGTTGCCGGCGTTGCGGGTGGAGGCCGTAAAGGCAGCCTGCGAACCCTGCCAGACCATGCCGCCGGCAATCAGGAGGGCGACGGGAGCGGAAGCGAACATGGCGATTTTGCGTGTGCGTGATGAGGGTGTGTGCATTTCTGAGACCTTGCCTTGACCGATAGGAGAGACGTTCCTGCTCGGTCGGCCCGCAAAGCACTTCCAAGTGTCCGTGGCCCCCAAGCGCTGACACGGTCGGGATACGGGAGTCCGCAAACTATAACCAGACCACGTGACAGATGTGTCATTGGGTTGTCATTTTCTTTAGCCGGGCCTTGCGCGCCTTCTTGATGCGGCAGGTTCCGTGGGCTTTACAGGCTAACTACTTAGAGTGACAATATAGCTATGGATGTTTCCTCTTCACCGCCACAGCCGCCCGACGGCGCCGAGTGGCCCAGCGACTGGCTCCGGGCCACGCTCGGCTTTTTTGCCCTCCGTGCGCTGCAGGCCGGGCCCTCCTACGGTTACGCGATCATCAGCGAACTCGAGCAGCACGGGTTCGGTGTCATCAAGGGCGGCACCCTGTACCCGCTCCTTACCCGTTACGAGACGGCCGGCCTGGTTTCCACCGAGTGGAAGGCAGGCGTCAACGGGCCAGGGCGTAAATACTTCGCCCTGACCCCCCTGGGCCGGACCGAACTGTCCCGCCTCAGCGCGGACTGGCTGCGCTTCACCCACCTGAGCACCCACTACCTCGACCCCGAGCGCCAAACAAAGGAGTCCACCACATGATGCAGGAAACCGCCGATAGAAAATGGTTTGACGACCTCGTCCTGGAGCTGCGTTTGCGCCAGGTGCACGGCAGCGCCATCGGCGACGCGGTGGCAAGTGCACGCGAACTCCTGGGTGACACCGGCCAGCGGGCCGAGGACGCCTTTGGGCCGGCTCGCGACTATGCTGCCGCCCTGGACCTGCCCGCTGCGCCGGCGCACCACTGGGTGCGCACGGCACTCTGGCCCGCGCTCCTGGGCCTGCTGGCTTTCCTTCTCTTCAATCAGGCCGTAATGGCCTGGGTCAGGTCCGAAACGATGCTGGTCTCGCCCGCGCAGCTGGCCCTCCTGGCCCTGCCCGTGGTGCTTATCGCGTTCCTGCCGCTCTACCTCACGGCGGTCATCCGGCGCCTGTGGGTGCTGGCCTGCCTCGCCGCGGTGTGCGCAGCGGCGGGGCTGCTTTCCGCCATCGTGGCGCCGACGGAACAGGCGGACGCGTGGCTGGCCATCGAGCCGCTGCCGTGGGTTGTGGGCACCGCCGTGGTGATGGTGGCCCTGTCAGTCAGGAACACCGTCATCTCCCGCCGTCCCGGTCAGGATGACGACATCGCGGATCCGTTGGCCGCTGCCGAGGCAACCGGCGGTGTAGGCGCCAAAGTGGGTGTGGTGATTGCCAACTGGCTGTTCCCGCTCTTCGCCCTGGCCATGCTGGGGCTCGCCCGGACACTGAGCTGAGCCGCTGAGCCAGGCGGCGGTGGAGCCGGCTATGCCGGTGAAACCGCCGCCTGAGGGCTGCCGGGCGCTCCCTGCCGGCCCCGGACCGCGCCCGCCTTCGCCTTGCCAGCCGTCGCCTTGCCGACCGCCAGCGTAATGACGCGGTGCGCCAGGGCGATGTCGCCGTCGTCGTGGGTTGCCTCCAGTACCGTCACCCCGCGCGCCAACTCCGCAGCAATGGCTTCCCTGATCAGTGTCCTGGCGTGGCTGTCCAGCCCGGCGGTGGGCTCGTCCAGGATCAGGATGCCGGCCTGCTGCGCCAGGCCCTGGGCAATCAAGGCCCGCTGCCGCTGCCCGCCGGACAGTTCGGTCAACTGCCGGCCGGCCAGGTCCGAGATCCCCATCCTCGCCAGGGCCTCCGCCACCACGCGCCGGTCCGACGGGCGCAGCGGGAGCCAGCCCCTGCGGTGCGGCCAGCGGCCCATCTCCACGGCTTGCCGGACTGTGCACGGCATCACCTCCGGGGTGTGCGTGTGCTGGATGACAAACGCCGGCCGCTGCCCTGCGGGAAGCGTGACGGTCCCGGCTGACGGTTTCAGGATGCCTGCCGCCAGGCCGAGGAGGGTGGACTTGCCGGACCCGTTGGTCCCGGTCAGCGCCGTATGGGAGCCGGGCATGATGGCCAGCGAGATGCTGTCCAGCACCGGCCGGTCAGGGTAGGCGAACCCGGCCCCGTCAAAAATGATCCTGGACAATTGCGCTCCGTCGAAATGTTGCGAATGATTCTCATTATTAATGTATCGTGAACGGCGATGGAATGGTTACTTGATCCCCTGAACGCGTCCTTTTTCCAGCGTGCCCTCCTGGGCGGCGCCCTGGTGTCGGTCTTCTGCGCCGTTGTTGGCACCTGGGTGGTGGTGCGCGGCATGGCCTTCCTGGGCGATGCCATGTCCCACGGACTATTGCCGGGTATCGCCGTTGCCTCGCTGCTGGGCGGCAACCTCATCCTTGGTGCCGCCATCAGCGCCGCGGCCACGGCTGCCGGGGTCTCGGCCATCACCCGGAACCGCCGCGTCTCGCAGGACACCGCCATCGGGCTGCTGTTTGTCGTGATGCTCTCGCTCGGTGTGATCATCGTGTCCGCATCCGGGGGTTTCGCGGTGGACCTTACCGGCACGCTCTTCGGGGACGTCCTGGCCGTCCGGACGGAGCACCTGCTGGTGCTGGCCGCCGTCGGACTTGTTGTCCTCACCACCGCCGCGGTGTTCCACCGGTCCTTTATGGCGGCCGCATTCAATCCGCACAAAGCCGCCAGCCTGGGGCTGCGTCCCCGACTGGCCCACTTTGTGCTGCTGTTCCTGATCACCCTGGCCGTGGCCGCGTCCTTCCAAGTGGTGGGCACCCTCCTGGTGTTCGGCCTGCTGATCGCGCCGCCTGCCGCCGCGCTGGTGTGGGCCCGGTCCGTCCGCGGCGTGATGGTCCTGGGCTCGGTGGTGGGCATTGCCAGCGTGGCGGCCGGCCTCTGGATCTCCTGGTTCGCCGGCACAGCCGCCGGTGCCACCATCGCCCTGACCGCGGCCCTGTCCTACTTCGCCTCGGCTGCTGTCCGGTTCCTGGTCCGCCGGAACCGGCCCGCACCCCGCCCCACCGCACCCTCCACAGAAACGGAACCTTTCTCCAGTGCACCGCACCATGCCTAAGCCCGCGCTCCTCCTCGCCGCCCTGCCCCTGCTGCTGGCAGCCTGCGCCGCTCCCACTGCTGCTGAACCGTCTCAGCCGGCCGCCACACCCCACGGCTACGTGGCCGGCGCCCAGGAAAACCCGGAGCCGCAAACCGGCCTGCTCACTGTCGACAGGGCCACGGGGGAGGCCCGGCTGTTGTCGCTGCTCACCGGGGACACGTCCGACGCCGGCCGGTTCGGCAAAGTGGACGCGCTCCACCAGGACGGCCGCTACGCCCTGGTCACCACGCCGGAGCACGTGGAGGTCTTCGACACCGGCGCCTGGACCGTGGACCACGGCGACCACGCCCACTACTACAGCTCCGAACCACGGACCGTGGGGACCATTGAGGTCCCGGGCCCGGGCAGCATCGCCGGGGACGGCAAAGACCTTGCCGTCTTCTCGGACACCGGCGGCTACGCAGCCGTTTTCCGGCACAAGGACCTTGACGCGGGCAGCATCGACGAGGCTTTCCGGATCACCACCTCCGCGCACCGCGGGATGGTGGTTCCGTACGAGGGCCACTTCATTGCCAGTGTGGCGGCTGAGGGTTCAGCCGTGGCTACCGGCGTGGAAGTGCGCGACGACGCCAATGCCACCGTCCTGGCCCGGCAGGACTGCCAGGATCCCGCTGCCTCCGCCACCACCCGGGTGGGTGTGGTGCTGGCCTGTGCCGACGCCGCCCTGCTGATCACGGAGGAGGACGGCACGTTCGCCGCCGAGCGGATACCGTACCCGGCGGCCAACGCGGGTGTACCGGCAGCCACCTCCCTGGAACACCGGGCGGGGTCCAACGAACTGGCCGGCCCTGCCGGTGACGCCGGCGTCTGGCACCTCGACGTGTCCGCGCGGACGTGGACGTTGCTGCCCACGCCCGCCCGGACCGTGGCCGCATCCGCCGTGGGCGACACGCGCAGGGTGCTGGCCCTCGGCGTCGACGGCGTCCTGCGCACCCTGGACCCGCGGACTGGTGCAGTGACGGCGGAAGCTCCGCTGCTGGCGCCGCTCACGGGTTCCGAACCTGCGGTCCCCGCCCTTCGGGTTGATGCCTCCCGTGCCTACCTCAGCGATCCCGCCGGCTCCAGGGTCCTGGAACTCGACTACGCCGATGAGCTGCGCGCGGCCCGCACGTTCGACGTCCCCGCCGCGGACCTGGTCCTGGAGACCGGACTGTGAGGCGCCTGGTGGCCGGCACTCTGGCAGCTGCGTTGGCGGTGTTGGCGCTGGCAGGCTGTTCACCGGCGGCTGCCGCGAAGCCCACCGTGGTGGTGACCACCAACATCCTGGGCGACATCACCCGGAACGTTGTGGGCGATCAGGCCGAGGTGGTGGTGCTGATGGAGGCCAACGCGGACCCGCATTCCTTCGGCATCTCGGCGCAGCAGGCAGCGCGGATCGAAGCCGCGGACCTGATCATCCACAACGGCGGCGGGCTGGAAGAGGGCGTCCTCAACCACGTCGAAGCTGCCGCCGCGGCGGGTGTGCCGACGCTGGCGGCGATGGACGCCGTCGAGCCCCTTGCGTTCAGCCACGGGTCCGGCGCCCAGGACCCGCACTTCTGGACCGACCCCGCCCGCGTCAGCCAGGCCGTGGCGGCCATTGCGGACAGCGTGGAAGGGCGCGTGGCCGGGGTGGACGCCGGGGTGATCCAGGCCCAGGCGGACGCTTACACCGCGGAGCTGACGGAGCTGGAGGCGGCCATGGAAGCGGGCTTCGCCGGCATTCCCGCCGCGCACCGCAAGCTCATCACCAACCACCACGTGTTCGGCTACCTGGCCCAGCGCTTCGGGTTCGACGTGATCGGCGCCGTGATCCCCAGCGGCACCACGCTGGCCTCGCCCAGCTCTGCGGACCTCAACGGGCTGACCGGCGCCATCCGCGACGCCGGCGTGGTGGCGATCTTCGCGGACTCCTCGCAGCCCGAGCGGCTGGCGCAGGTCCTGGCCGCCGAAGCCGGGATGGACATCGCCGTGGTCCCGCTGTTCACCGAATCTTTGGGCGCGGACGGCTCCGGCGCCCAGACCTACCTGGACATGATGCGGTCCAACACCCAGCGCATCACCGACGCACTGACCTGATTCTATATTTTTTGCCATCACCCACCCAGAAAAGGAAGCACCCATGCACCACCGCACTTCACTTGTCCGATCCTCGCCCATCCGGCTGCTCTCGGCGCTCGCCGTCACGGGCCTGCTGCTGACCGGCTGCGGCGGAACCGCCGGCCCGGCCGCCGGAACTTCACCGTCGGCGTCTGCCGCCGCGACGGTTCCGGAAGCGGCGCCGCGCATCGTCACCACGTACGACGGCGGCATCCAGGTCCTGGACGGCGCCTCCTTCAAGGTGCTGGGGGACTACCCCCTTGCCG
Source organism: Arthrobacter sp. ZBG10 (assembly GCF_001238605.1). Classification (NCBI taxonomy): domain Bacteria; kingdom Bacillati; phylum Actinomycetota; class Actinomycetes; order Micrococcales; family Micrococcaceae; genus Arthrobacter; species Arthrobacter sp. ZBG10. Next base: position 48,745 of record NZ_LFQH01000001.1, read on the forward strand.
GCTTCAACCGCGTCAACCCGGCAGGGGACGGGCGGCACGTCATCATCTCCACCACGGAGGGCTTCAAGGTGCTTGATACCGGTGTGTGGACCGACGGCTCCACCCACCATGCGCAGGACCCGGCCATGACGGACATCGTGTTCCCCACGTCCAAGCCCGGCCACGTGGTGCGGCATGACGGGAAGACCATCCTGTTCAGCGACGGGACCGGCGAGATCAGCATCTTCAACTCGGCAGACCTGGCCAAGGGCCAGCCTGAGGTTCAGACCCACCAGGCCGAGGAAGCACACCACGGCGTGGCCGTGGAACTGGCCAACGGCGAACTGGTCCTCACCCTGGGCAACGAAGACAGCCGGCCCGGCATTGTGGTGCTGGACAAGGACGGCAAGGAGATTGCCCGGAACGAGGACTGCCCGGGTGTGCACGGCGAAGCCACTGCCGAGGGTGAGGCCGTGGTGATCGGCTGCCAGACCGGCGTCCTGATCTACTCCGGCGGGACCATCACCAAGGTGGCCAGCCCCACGGAGTACGGCCGGATCGGGAACCAGGCCGGGTCCGATGAGTCCGCCGTGACGCTGGGGGATTACAAGAAGGACAAGGACGCCGAGCTGGAACGCCCGGAGCAGATTTCCCTGATCAACACCAAAACCAAGGAGCTTGCTTTGGTGGACCTGGGGACCAGCTACAGCTTCCGGTCGCTGGCCCGCGGGCCGCACGGTGAGGCCCTGGTGCTGGGCACGGACGGTTCGCTGCACGTAATCGACCCCGACACGGCCAAGGTCACCAGCAGCATCCCCGTGGTGGGCGCCTGGGAGGAGCCGCTGCAGTGGCAGCAGCCGCGGCCCACAGTGTTCGTCAACGACCACACCGCCTTTGTGACCGACCCCGCCACCAACACCATCCACGCGGTGGACATCGAGGCCGGCACGGTGACCGGAAGCGGCACCCTGGACCAGACCCCGAACGAGCTCACCGGGGTGACGGGCTAGGTTCCAATCCTCAGCTTGGCCGCAGATCCGGGCCTTGAAGGTTAGGATCTGCGGACAAGGGATCGGGGATCTGGGATGAACTGGGACAATGACGACCCGGCCGTCCGGTGGGCGAAGACGGAGCGGGCCGTCATCGGGGTCACGGACGAAGGCACCGGTCAGGCCGTGTGGAAGTTCTACAGGATTTACCTGCCTGTGGGGGTGGCGGTCCTTCTTGCTGCCGGTTTTGTGGTTGGCCTGTGGATCTACGGGAACGACCCCGACGAGCGGGTGGCCCAGGTGGGCGTTGGCCTCTTCTTCGCGGCTTTGGGCGCGTTGGTGGGTTCCATGGTTTATTCGGCCAAACGGGTCACGCCGCTGGTTCGGCCCAAGCACGCGGGCGGGCTCATCTGGCTGGAGAAACCGGAGCGTAAAGCCTTGATGGACCAGATCGAGGGTAAAAAGCAGACCATCCCCGGGCAAGTACCCGTGCTGAGGGGCGCCGCTGCGCTGGTGCGTAAAGGCCTGGCCCCCACCCTGCTGATGTTCCCGGGGTTCATGCTCCTTTACGTGTCCCAGTTGCTGACCACTTTCAGCGATGGATGGACCTGGTTCCAGTGGCTGTGGTGCGCGCTGATCCCTTTTATGGCCGCCTTGTTTGTGGTGACGCTCAGGCAGTTCCGGCGGGCCGGTGATTTCCTGGCACGAACCGGGACAGCGCAGGAGGACAGCTTCTGACTCCATGGGGCCGGGCCCAATTGGCAACCGATCCTCAAGATGGCCCAAAGGTGGTTCAGTGTGTGTCCGATCCATGAGTTACTTGGTCTGTATCCGCTGCGATGCTGCAGCCCCGGACGGATTGGAACATGATGCAACTGTGGCGTGCTGTGAGGAAACTGCCGCAACCGGTGAAGGGCTTGTTTGTCCTCTACATGGTGGTGTTCGCGGTGGCCTTCCTTTCGGTGCCGCTGGCGGCATTCACCGGCCGGGCGCAATCGGCTGAGGTGGTGCCCTGGACGTTCGGCGCTGTAGGCGTTGCCGCGGTGCTGCTGGGGCTGGCCCTCGTCTTCGACGTGCGCGGATCCGCGCAGGCGTACGCCGGCATGGTCAAGGACTTCAAGCCCATGGGCGTTGACTACTCCAACTCGTTTTTCGCCAGGCCGGCCTACATCCGGGCCTTCGGTGGCCTGTTCGCTGTCATCGGGATCATGTTCATTGTGGCAGCCACGGTTTACGCCGGCCGGAACGGGTAGGCATGGGCGCACTTCAGTGATTGTGCTGCTTTGTGCGAGGTGCTAGTTTCAAAACAATCGTGAACAACCGGCAGGAGGTGGGACCCGTGAACGCAGTACCAGCACCGGGTGCTCCCCTGGAGTCCACGGACGTGCGGTTTTCCTAGCCGCCACCGGGAGCGCCTTCCATTAGGCATTACGCGAAGAGGCGACTCCCATGAACACAACACATTCTCCAAGCCTGCATTCCGCCCCGGGAGCTGACGCGCCGACGGCCGGCAAACGGGCCCTGGTCCTGGGCGGCGGCGGATCAACCGGCAACGCCTGGCTGATCGGCGTCATCGCCGGTCTGCAGGACGCCGGCGTGAACGCAGCGGCGGCCGACCTCATTGTGGGGACCTCGGCCGGATCAACGGCTGCGGCGCAAATCACCGGCGCGGACCCGGCTGACCTGCTGGCCGCCATCCTCGACGCCGGTGCCCCGCCGCCACGGCAGGCGGCCGGCGGTCCCGTCGGTGGCGCGCAAGCCGCGGCGCCGGTGCTCACCCAGATGGAACGGACGGCCGCCGTGATCGCCGCTGCGGCGGATGCTGCCGACATGCGCCGCAGGATGGGCGCGTCCGCGCTCGAGGCCGTGCCGGCGTCGTCCGCTTCAACGCAAGCGCGATGGCGCGCCACCGTCGCCGCCCGGTTGCCCAGCCTGGAGTGGCCGGAAAGGCGGCTGCTCATCACTGCCGTAGATGCGCGCACCGGGGACCCGGTGGTGTTCGACCGCCACAGCGGGGTTGACCTGGTGGACGCTGTTGCCGCGAGCTGTTCAAGCGGCGCCCCGTACAGAATCGGCGATGGCCCCTACATCGACGGCGGCTACCGGACCAACGCGGACAATGCCGACCTGGCGGCCGGCTACGCGCACGTGCTGGTGCTGTCACCGTTCAGTGGCAGGTCGCGGACGCCGGTGGAGTGGGGCCTGCACCTGGCAACGCAGGTGGATGCGCTGCGGGCCGGAGGCAGCCGCGTGGAAACGGTGTTCCCGGACAGCGGATCCGCGCACCTTTTCGGGCCCAGTGCCATGGACCTGTCATTGCGCCTGCCCGCTGCCCGGGCCGGATTCAACCAGGGCCGCGCCCTCGCCGGCAGGCTTGCCAGGCCATTTACTTCAGGGCAGGCCTACCCCACGCAGGCCGCTGGGTGAGAAGGACCAGCCCCAGGACAATCGCCCAAGATTCCACCGTCAAGATAACAGGCGCCGCGATGCCTGGATCCTTGCGTGCCGCGCCGCCGTCGGCGAAGATGAACGCACCCAAGCTGCGAAGAAGGAGCCGACGCGATGGGAAAATACTTGATCTCGTTTCCGAGTGCCGCCATGGTGGTGCCGGAAGAGGACATGCCGGCTGTTGTTGATGCATCCCACGCTGTGGTCCAGGAAGCCAAGGACGCCGGAGTCTGGGTCTTCGGCGGCGGTATTGATGAGGGCATCCCACCAGTAATGGTCGACGGCGATGGGTCGGTGCACGAGGGAACCTACCCGCAGACCAGCCAGCTCGAAGGCGGCTATTCGGTGCTGGAGTTGCCTTCCCACGATGCGGCCTTGCAGTGGGCAGCAAAGATCGCTGCGGCGTGCAGGTGCGCGCAGGAAGTGCGCGCTTTCCACTACGACCCCGCCAGCTGAACCCGGCGGCGGTCCCCGGCCGAACGAAGCAAGGGTAAGTTCCCGCCGTCGAAAAGGCAGGAAGTCACGCATCAGCGGTGTGGACGGTACGATAGGGGGAGTACCGGCCCCTGCGCCGTTCCGCCCTTCTCGCCCTGGCTTCAGTCCGGTGCATGGTGGTCACGGCTCCCGGGGTTTTCCGGTCCCATCGCGGGGGCAGCACATCCGCTGCCGCCCCGGTCCCTCCGGGACCGATGGGTCCGGGCCGCGTCACCAAGGTCCTGCAAGGGGCCGATGGCATGCGCCTGATAGTCCCGGCCGTCCACGCCGGGTCCGCCCGTCCGCTCATTGCGGTCCAACGGAGGAGAAGTTTTTGGCTCGAGGCCAACGCCAACCCGGCGCCACCCGCAAGGGTGCCGCTACCGGCGGTGCCGCCCGCACCGGCGGCCAGCGCCGCGGCAGTGCGCAGCAGCGCGCACCCCGACGTGCCCGCGATCTTGACAACGAGGGGATGATCCCGGTCCTGGCCCGGGCCGTCCGGGAAGTCGAGTCCGCCGCGCAGAACGGCAAGGTCCGGCCCTCCGGCCGCACCACCTTCCAGGTGGTGGCCCTGCTGGTCCGCGAGGAGCGGGCCCGCATCAAGGCCGACGCCGACAGTACCGAGGCGCAGCGCAACGAGCAGCTCAAACGCCTGGACGGGGTGGCCACCATCCTGGCCAAGACCGCTGCGAGGGACACCTCTTTGCTGATCCTCCTGCCCGAGGACGCACCTGTCTCCGACGCTGCAGCCAGCCTGAAGCGTGACATGCAGCGTGCCGCAGGCGTGGAAATCACCGCCGCGCCGGAACCCGCACCCGAACCGGATGCAGCCCCGCTGGTTCCGGAACGCAGCGTGGTGCCGCAGTCGGTGGTGTCCCGGCAGCTGTCCAACCCCTTCCTGGCCCCCGATTTTTCGGCAGTGGACCACAAACGTCCCACCGGCCGGCTCAGCAGCTGGGAACTCCTGGGCCCACTGTTCAGGTCCTTCGAATATGGCGGCGCCTCCTCCTGCATGGACCTGCCCAACGACTCCCGTATCAGCGCCCCGGCCGGGCTGGAGCTTATGAAGCACCAGGCGCAGCTCGTGGCCGCCGCCAAGGACGGGCACCGGACATTCCTGCTCGCGGACGAGCCCGGCTTGGGTAAGACCGCACAAGCGCTGCTCGCCGCCGAAGCTGCTGACGCATTCCCGCTGCTGGTGGTGGTGCCCAACGTGGTCAAGACCAACTGGGCCCGCGAAGCCGCGCTGTGGGCGCCGCGACGGACCGCCACCGTGGTCAACGGCAACGGCGACACCATCGACGGGTTCGCCGACATTGTGGTGGTCAACTATGAGGTGCTGGACCGTCACGTGGGATGGCTGGGCAGCTTCGGGTTCCGCGGCATGGTGGTGGACGAGGCCCACTTCATCAAGAACAAAACCTCCCAGCGCTCCCAGCATGTCCTGCAGCTTTCCGAGCAGATCCGGGAGCGAACGGTCCGCCCGCTGCTGATGGCCCTGACCGGAACGCCGCTGATCAATGACATCGAGGATTTCCGTGCCATCTGGCAGTTCCTCGGCTGGATTGACGACAAAAAACCCCTGGCCAGGCTCATGAGCGCGCTGGAGGATAACGGCCTCACCCCTGCCGACTCCGGTTTTTACACCGCGGCACGGGGCAGCGTGGTGGACCTGGGGATCGTCCGACGGCGGAAAGTGGACGTGGCTGCCGACATCCCGGCCCGGCGGATCGCCGACCTCCCGGTCGAGTTGGACGACGAAGCCGGCCGCTCCATCCGCGCAGCCGAACGCGAGCTGGCCCGCCGGTTGGTGCAGCGCTACGACTCGGCGATCGAAAACCGGAAGTCCAGTGTGCCGGTGGTGGGAATCGACGAGGAGCTTGTGCGCCGCGTGGCCCGCTGGGAACGGGAAGACACCAAGGCTGCCAGCTCCGAAGAGAACGTCTTTGGGGTCATGCGCCGGATCGGCCAGGCCAAGGCCGGGCTCGCGGCGGACTACGCTGCGCAGCTGGCCCGCAACGTGGGCAAGGTGGTGTTCTTCGCCAAGCACATCGACGTGATGGACGTGGCAGAAGAGACGTTCGCCAAGCGCGGCCTGCGCTATTCCTCCATCCGGGGCGACCAGACCGCCAAGCAGCGCCAGGAAAACATCGACGCGTTCATCAACGATCCGGACGTGGCAGTGGTGGTGTGCTCACTCAGCGCCGCCGGCGTGGGCCTGAACCTGCAGGTTGCCTCCAACGTGGTCTTGGCCGAGCTGTCCTGGACCGACGCGGAGCAGACGCAGGCCATTGACCGCGTGCACCGCATCGGCCAGGAAGAGCCGGTGACCGCCTGGCGCATCATCGCTGCGCAGACCATCGACTCCAAGGTGGCGCAGCTGATCGATTCCAAGGCCGGCCTTGCGGCCCGTGCCCTGGATGGATCGGATGAGGATGTTTCCTCCTCCGAGGACATCCAGCTCGGTGCCCTGATTGCGCTGCTCACCGATGCGCTGGAGGCCCGCGTCGCGGTTTGACCTGCGAAGCCATTCCGGCCGGGCGCCCAGCGGTGCCTGGCCGGGAGTTGGCTGACAAGCAGCTGTGTACCCGATGCCGCATCGGTGGGATGCTGTGTTGATGGATATCCGTGTGTGGTGGCCGCTGCTCGACGCAGAAACCCGCGACTGGCTGATTGAACACAACGGCGAGCCGTTGCCGCCGAAAGTGGTTGACGGCATCAAGGCTGCTGCGGGCGGCACCACTGATTCCCAGAGCTGGGCCAACGAATCACCACACGGCCTCCAGCTTTCTGACGGGGCTGTTGATTGGATCGAAACTGTGGCTAACGGCGAGGATCCGTCTGCCAGCTGAGTTACTGCGGCAGCACCAGCAGGTAGCCTGCCGGAAGCTCGCTGCTCCAGCGCCGCGGCTCGCGGACCACAAACTGGGTGGCCAACTCATCGGGGGTCAGCAGGCTGTTCGGGGCGGGCGACGGGCCCCACTGTCCACTGCCGTAGGGGTACAGCGGGTCCACCACGCGGATGCCGGTCACCGGGAAATCTGCGAACTGTTGCGGATCGCCAACGGATTCGAACCCGCTCATCACCCAGGCGTGCCGACCGCTCCACATCACCAGTCCCACTGGCCTGCCGGTCCCGGCGATGGCCCGCGCGGCAGTCCGCAGCGTCTCGCCATAGTCCGCGATGCTGACCACGGTGTACGGCCCCATGCCGCTTTCGGTGAGCACCTGGGCCCAGCCGAACGGGTTGGCGCCGTTGTAGGCATTGGTTGACTTTGCCCGGGCCTGCTCCCACAACGCGCTTTGCTGGGCACGGTCGTTCCACGTGCCGCCGCCGGTGTCGTCAATCAGGTTGTGCGCCATCTGGATGCTCGCGGCCACGCACCAGTCGAAGGTGTACTGCGGCACAAAGTCGCCTTCCTGGTACAGGTTGAGGGCAAATGGCTGGGGGACCGGCGGCGGGGGAGCCGGCGTTGTGCCTGGCAGCGGCTCCGGGGCGGCCGTCGGCGCGGGGGTAGGGACGACGGCGGTTTCCCCCGCGGCTGCAGCGGCGGCGGATGGTGACGGAGCCTGGGCGGTGCTGGGCGCTGTGGTGCCGGTCGCGGGCGTGCAGGCCGCGAGCAGGGTTGCCAAGGCAAAAAGCCCAGCGAAAAGACGGGAACGGGCGCCGGTCATGATGGCCCCATTCTATAGCGGGCCGGCCGGATCGGGGCGGGTGGAAGCCTTGATGCTCCCGGATCGGGCACCATGGAGACCATGACCGTTGAACTGCGCCCGTGGACCACCGATGACGCACCGGCCCTGGTGACTGCCGTTGCCGGCAGTCCGGAACTGGTGGTCCAGTTGGGCGGCGCCGGTCCCGCCACCGTGGGACAGGCCCGGGACATCATCTTGGCCCAGCTTCCGTTCAACGATTCCCGTCGCAACTGGGCCATCACCGTCCACAACGCCGTGGTGGGAAACGTGGGCCTCTCAGCGATCGAACGCCGCCACGGCACCGCTTGGGCATATTACTGGCTGGCCGGTCCGGCCCGCGGTCACGGGTACGCGGCACGGGCGTTGGCCACGATGGCAGGCTGGGCGTTCGGCGACGGTCTGTTCCGGCTGGAACTGGGCCACCGCACCAACAACCCGGCGTCCTGCCGGGTGGCTGCCCGTGCCGGGTTCCTCGCCGAGGGTATCGAACGCGGCAAACTGCTGTACGGATCCGAACGATACGACGTGGAAACCCACGCCCGGCTGCGCACCGACCCGGAACCGGATATTAAGCCGATATCGCTGGTTTCCTGACCTGCCGGAAGCCCGGCCTGGCCGGTTCCGGCGCGGCGCAGCAGCCCGGTTCGGGCTCCTGCGATCCTGTGGTGACTGCGGGGGGAACGTCGCAGCTGGTGCCGGCGTCTGCGGAGCATACCCCGGTTTCGGGCAGTTCAAGGTGGACGGTGTCCGCCGATTCCTGGTCACCGGCGAGGGCTGCGGCGACGGAGCGGACCTGCTCGTAGCCGGTAGCGAGCAGGAAGGTCGGTGCCCGGCCGTAGGACTTCATCCCGACAATGTAGAAGTCCTTTTCGGGGTGGGCCAGAACCTTCGCGCCGTGTGCTGGGACGGTGCCGCAGGAGTGGAATTCAGGGTCGATCAGCGGGCCGAGTTCGGTAGGGGCTTCAACAGCGGGGTCCAGGTCCAGGCGCAGTTCGCGCAGGATCTCCAAGTCCGGGCGGAAGCCGGTGCAGGGGACGATGACGTCGGCTTCGATGGTGCGACCGTCCACGGCTTCGACCTCCACGTGTGAGTCGAGGTTCTTCAGGGCCGCGATGCCGAATCCAGTGTGCAGTTCGATGATGCCGGCTTCGACGAGGCGGCGGAGGCGGGAGCCGAGTTGGCCACGTGCTGGCAGCCCGTCTGCCTCGCCGCCGCCGTAGACCTTTTCGGCCGACGCGCCACGGACGGCCCAGAGGATGCAGGTGCTGGCTTCGTCTTTTGCGAGGGCGGCAAGGTTGATCAGGGTGTTTGCTGCCGAGTGGCCGGACCCGACGACCACAACGCGGCGGCCGGCGAAGGCCGAGCGGTCGCGGTCAACAACGTCGGGCAGGGGAGATGAGATCCGGTTCCCTGCGGTGGTCTCGCCGATGGCCGGCAGGCCGGAGGTGCCGACAGGGTTGCGGGTGGACCAGGTGCCGGAGGCGTCGATGACGGCAGCCACGGTGTGGTCCCGTGTTTCGCCGCCGTGGTGTTCGACCCGGACAACGAAGGCAGTGGTGTCGCGGTCCCGGACATGGGTTTTGTCCATACCCTGCCGGGTCACCGCGATGACCCGGGCGCCGGTCTGAAGCCGGGAAGCGATCTGCGGGGTGGCGGCAAACGGGATGAGGTAGTTATCGATGAGTTCCCCGCCGTTGGGCAGGGCGGTGAGGCGGGGAGACTCCCAGCCAGTGGCTTTTAGGACCCGGACGGCTGCGTCGGCCAGGTTGAACCGCCAGGGGGAGAACAGGCGGATGTGTCGCCATTGCTCAATGGCTGCGCCCGCCGTACGGCCAGCTTCGAAGATGACCGGTTCGAGTCCCCGTTCGAGCAGATGGGCGGCAGCAGCCAGACCAATGGGTCCGGCGCCGATGACCGCGATGGGAAAGGTCTTCACTGGATCGTGGGTGGTTTACTTGGCGGCCGGGACGAGCGAAGCGATCAGGCCCTCGATGCGGGTCCTGATCTCATCACGGATGGGGCGGACGGCGGCCACGCCCTGACCGGCAGGGTCCTCAAGGACCCAGTCCTCGTAGCGTTTGCCGGGGAAGTAGGGGCATTCGTCCCCGCAGCCCATGGTGATCACAACGTCGGATTCCTTGACGGCCTCGGTGGTGAGGATCTTGGGGATTTCAGCGGACATGTCGATGCCGAGCTCGGCCATGGCTTCCACGGCGGCCGGGTTGACCTTCTCGGCGGGCTGGGAGCCGGCTGAGCGGACTTCGATCTCACCCTTGCCAAGAGTGGTCAGGAACGCGGCGGCCATTTGGGAACGTCCGGCGTTGTGGACACAGACGAACAGGACGGAAGGCTTCTTGATGGGTTCGGTGCTCATGGTGTTCTCCAAGTGACGTCGCGGGGGCTAGAGGGCAGCGGGTTCGGCGGGGAAGAAGCGTTTGCGGGCCCACAGGGCCGCGTAGACGAGGGCGACCAGGACGGGCACCTCGATCAGGGGACCGACAACCCCGGCGAGAGCCTGGCCGGAAGTGACCCCAAAGGTGCCGATGGCCACGGCGATGGCCAGTTCGAAGTTGTTGCCCGCTGCGGTGAATGCCAGGGTTGTGGTCTTGGCGTACCCGAGGTTGAGCACCCGGCCCAGGACCATTCCCGCGCCGAAGACAACCAGGAAGTAGACCAGCAGGGGCACGGCGATGCGGACCACGTCCAGGGGGCGGGACGTGATGGTGCCGCCCTGCAGGGCGAACAGGAGCGTGATGGTGAAGAGCAGCCCGTAGAGTGCCCAGGGTCCGAGCTTGGGCAGGAACCTGTCCTCGTACCAGTCTCTGCCTTTGGCCTTTTCGCCGACGGTGCGGGTCAGGAAGCCGGCCAGCAGCGGGATCCCCAGGAAGATCAGCACCGAGGCGGTGATGGCCCAGAAGGAGAAGTCGGCGCTGGTGGTGGGCAGACCCAGCAGCGACGGGAGCCACTGGAGGTAGAACCAGCCCAGGGCACCAAAGGCGACAACCTGGAAGACAGAGTTGATGAACACCAGAACGGCCGCGGATTCGCGGTCACCGCAGGCCAGGTCGTTCCAGATCATCACCATGGCGATGCAACGGGCCAGGCCCACGATGATGAGTCCCGTGCGGTACTCGGGCAGGTCCGGGATGAAGATCCACGCCAGGGCGAACATAAACGCCGGGGCCAGGAGCCAGTTGATGACCAGGGAAGTGATCATCAGCTTCCGGTCAGCCAAAACGCGGTGCGCCTGATCGTAGCGGACCTTCGCCAGCACCGGATACATCATCACCAGCAGTCCCACGGCGATAGGCAGGGACACCTCGCCGACCTTCACTGCCTCCAACGCCGTATTCAAGCCGGGGACCACGCTGCCCAGCAGCAAGCCAAGGGCCATCGCGGCGATGATCCACACCGGCAGGAAACGGTCCAGAGCGGACAGTTTGCCAACGACGGCGGCCTCGTCATGGCGGCGTGGCAGTGTATTGGTCCGGATACTCACGGGTCTCCTGTGCAGTTCAGCAGTAAATTGATGAAGATCAATACAGGAGTATCACCATCTATATCGATGATTGTCAATCTGCATGCATAATGGAACGCATGAACTCCCTGCAAACTCTTGAGCCCGCGGTCGACGCCTCATGCTGTGTCCCCTCCGAAAGGCCGGCACTGAACGCTGAAGAAGCGCAGCAGAAAGCTCTCATCTTCAAGGCCCTGGCCGACCCGAACAGGCTGCGGCTGCTCTCCATTGTCAAAGCAGGCGAGTCAGGTGGGTCCTGCGTCTGCGACCTCACCGAACCGCTCGACCTTGGCCAACCGACCGTTTCCCACCATTTGAAGATCCTGGTCGAGGCCGGTCTGTTGCATCGCGAAAAGCGCGGCACCTGGGCCTATTACTCACTGATCCCAGGGGCGTTGGACGACGTTGCCGGCATACTGGCCACTCTGTGACTGTGGTGAGCGTTCGCTGGCCGTCTGCACGAAACGGCGGGGTTCACAATCGTCGGACGCAGAAGCCGCATCGCACTGATGCCACACGGCGCACACGCGGGACTATGGCGCGACACAGTACTCATCGAACGCCGCTCCTTGGCGATCTGACCACAGCCGGGTTCAGTCATCGGGCCGGGCAAAGGGGGTTTCCATGACCCCGGTGCGGCTACCCGTGTATTCAGGTACGGCCGCACTCGCGGGTGATGGAAGCTTTGAAAGATGAAGGTGGCGTGGATCCCTGGGGCCCGAAGGGCGGGCGCTGGGGGATTCCTTGCCCTGGCTAAGCGGCCAGGGCGCCCGGATGGTACTGGCGCTTCGGGGCCAGGACGCTGATGGTGCAGTCGGACTGCTGCGGATCCACCCGGACGGGCAGATGGTGCTGCTGCGACGATGCCTGCAGCATCTCCAGGGCTTCCCGGTCCACACTTGCGTGGGAAACGTCGAGTTCCAGCTGGAGGTTCTGCTTCAGTGCGTTGGCCCGCTTGGCCACCACGTAAATTGCGTTGACGCTGTGGACGGTGACATGGCCTTTGGCGATCACCTGGGCACGGGCGCGGTCCAGATCCACCCGCACCACAATGTTGAGCTTCGAATTCAAAAAAACGGCCTTCCCCTGCCAAAGCTGCGACGCTGCAGCTTTGTGCTTTGGCCTCCTGCATAAGCCTCTACAAGGTTAGGTGGGAAATGTGATCTGCGCAACACCGGATATCCGGCCGGCTTCCCGGGGCTGCCCGGCGCCGGGACCGGATCAGATGGTTTGGGGCAGCCGGCCCGTCAAGGCAGCCACGGGAACGGCGGACCAGCGCCCGCTCTCCGGCTCGTAGGCAATCACCGTGGCGGACCCCGCGCCCCGCGCCTCATCGATGGCCAGAAGCAACGCGTCCTCAAGGTGCCGCGCGTATTCCAGCCGCCGGTCCGGGGAACCCGGCAGGTCGCCGTCGTCAATCACCACATGGCCCTTCCCGTCCACGATGACCTTCAAGGAGTAGCCCCGGTCCTCGTGCAGCGAGCCGCGGGTGGACGAGATTTCGGTGACCCGGTCCGCCCGGACCAGTCCGTTTCCCAGCGTACGGATCCACACGTCACCCATGAATTTCCTCCTTCGGCGGTGGGCGCGGAGCAGCGCCCCATATGGCGAACGCTACTCCTCCGGGAGTCTTTTGTGACCCCTCCCGCAGCCCCCTTATGTTCGTCCGCCGGAACAGGTAAAGTTCCCGGCAGGCCGCCCCAAAGGGCCGCCGCCGGGGTTTGGGGGGACTTCCAGCAACATCTCTTGTTGGGGAGTCGGGCATGCGCGCTACACAGCAATCCATCACGGCCACAAAAGTACGACGGCGGCTGGCCAGATTGGCGGCCGCGCTCGCCGCCCTGCTGGCCACGGGGCTGATCGTCGCGGCCCCCGCGGGTGCCCTCGCGCCCGCGGATCCTCGGGCACCGATGACGATCAACGCCTTCCTGGACGAGCCCAGCTGGGCCTATCTGGACCGGCCCTCGCTGGTGCAGATATCCCTGGTGGTGCCCGCCGGCCAGACCCGGGTGCCCACAGGCACGCTCAAAGTCACAGCCCACGAACCGGGCGCCGTCCCATCAGTGGTAACGGTGACGGGAGACGAGGGCAACTTCTACATTCCCATCCAACCCACACAAATTGGAACCCGGTACCACACCGTGTCCTACTCCGGCGATGCGCTTTTCAAGCCGTCCGCCCTGCGTGCCTCCTACGTTGCCCTGACCGGACCAGAGATCCGCACGGCCCTGCAGTCCGCCACGGCCGGCTCCGTGCTGGTCAGCCAGCCAGTCAAGCTCACAGCTACGGTGCGGGCTGCCAGCGGTGCCCGGATGAACGGCATCCCTGACGGTCCCATCATGTTCTACGCCGACGGCGTTGCGGTGGGGGAGGGGATTGCCGTGGCGGGTTCCAGCGGCTGGAGCGCCACCCTGTCCCTGGACTCTCTGGCGGTGGGCCGGCACAGGATCACTGCCAACCTTGAATCGGTGATCCACTACTTCGGGCCCGCGTCCGCCCCCGTCTACGTTGATGTCAAAGCTCCTGCTGCAGGCCTGCCCGTCACCGGCAGGCATACCGTCATGCAGGACGGACCGGGTGGCTCCTGGGCACGCTCGGCCGTGACGGTGCGCGCAGCCCGGACCGGGGAGCCTGCCCCCGCCGGTTATGTGCAGTTCTACGTGGACGGGAGCGCACCCGGCCTGCCCGTGAAGCTGGTTGCCGGTAAGGCGGCCTGCGACTATGTGCCGCTCGGAGCCGGCACCCACCGGATCCGGGCCGTGTACCTGGGTGACACCCGCCACCGCCCGGCCGAGCTGCCCGTCCGCACCGTAACGGTCACGGGGCCGGCGAGCTGAGGCGGGGGCGCTCCATGCGGCCGGAACCCCGGCAGTCCAAGTATCTGCGCATCGTTGCCGCTGCCGTTCTCCTGGTTGGATCGGCGGGTTGCACCGGTGCCCCCGATCCGCCGGACCAGCAGACTCGCACGGCCCCGGCCTTCGTTGGAATCCTGCAGCGATACAGCGCTGACCTTCTCACGGCGGGAGCCACCGCCGTCATTATCGACATGAAGTCCCGAGTGGGGGACTGGTCCTCTGCTGCCGGTGTCCGGGACCTTGACACCATGGACCCCGCCCAGCTGACCGATCAGTCACAGGTGGGTGACATCACCACGGCCATGGTGGCGGTGTCTGTGCTGAAGCTGGTGGAAGAGGGAAAGATCCAGCTGGATGATCCCGTCCAGCAGTACCTGCCCGGGCTGGAAGGCATCGTCAAGCCGCCGGGTCCCATCACCATCCGCAGCCTGCTCAGCCACCGGTCCGGAATGCCCGACTACTGGGTGTCGCCCGTTCATATAGGTACGGGTCCGTTCACCCATGAGGAACGGGTGGGTTTTGTCGCCGGCATGCCTTGGACCGGCGGGTCCGGGAGCCTGTACAGCTACTCCGCCACCAACTATTCGGTGTTGGCGCTCCTGGTGGAGAAGCTGCGGGGCCGGAGCATTGGTGTTGTCATCCGGGAAGACAGCGTGGCGCCGCTGAACCTGCAGCACACGCTTATGACCGGGGACGCGCCCGGACCCCAGCGGATGCTCCACGGCTATACCCGGACGGCGGCCGGGGACTTGGAAGACAATGCGTTGGCTCCGTTCCACCTGGGCTCGCCGGATACCGGGATGATCTCCACGGTGGGCGACCTCAACACCTACTTCGCAGCGCTGCAGGACGGATCGCTGCTGGCGCCCGGAAGTGTGGCTGAGATGCATCATCCCAAGTACCAGGAGTTTGGCCTTGGCCTGGTCCGGAAGTACGACGCCTGTTCCAACAACGACTACTTTGGCCACGTCGGAGTTGTCCGCGGCTATGCAGCGCTGGCGCTGATCAGCGCTGACGGGTCACGCCAGCTGGCCATGATCGTGGCCCGGGCCCCGCGGCAGGACCCCGTGGGATTCGATGATCCTGAGTCCCTGGAGATGGCGGAGGCGGCGTTGGCGGCGCTCAATTCGGCCTGCTAAGGGGGCCGCGAAGGAGGGCACGTGACAGGCCGTTGCCGCCCGGTCACGGACGCCGCCCGGGCCGCCATAGGATCAATCTGATGACAGCTCCGGAAAACCCGCAACCGTTCAGCCTGCGCGGCATTGCCGTGGCGGCCTTTGGCCCCACGTTGCTCTACGGAATAGGCACCGGCGCCATCCTTCCCGTGGTGGCCCTCACGGCCCGCGACCTGGGCGCCTCCGTGGCGGTGGCCGCGCTGATCGTCACCGTGATCGGCCTGGGATCCTGGTTCTTCAACCTCCCGGCCTCGCTGGTGACCCTCAAATACGGCGAACGCTGGTCCATTGTGGGCGCCTCGGTGGCCTCCGCGCTGGCGCTGGCGGCAGCGGGGCTGACTCCCGTGGTCCAGAACGGGCTGTGGCTGCTGGCAGCGGCGATGGCCGTCGTCGGAATGTCCGGCAGCGTGTTTGGGCTGGCCCGCCAGAAGTACCTTACCGAGGCCGTGCCGGTGGAATTCCGGGCCAGGGCCCTGTCAACGCTTGGCGGCGTGAACCGGATCGGCGTTTTCATTGGCCCTTTCCTGGGCGCCCTCGCCATGCAGTTCGGCGGGATGAGCGCCGCCTACTGGGTGGGCGTGGTGGCGCTGGTGGCCGCAGCGCTGCTGTCCCTCACTATTCCGGACCTCGCCGCCGTGGAAAGCACCAAAGGCGCCGACGCCGGCCCGCAGCCCACACTCCGCAGTGTGGCCGTCTCCCACGCGGGCGTGCTGCTGAGCCTGGGCGTGGGCATCCTGCTGCTGAGCGCCCTTCGCTCCTCCCGGCAGGTGGTGATCCCGCTGTGGGCGGACCACCTGGGCATGGACGCCACGTCCGCCTCCCTGATCTACGGGTTGTCCGGGGCTATCGACATGCTGGTGTTTTACCCCGCCGGCAAGCTGATGGACCGGAAAGGCCGGCAATGGGTGGCCATTCCCTCCACCCTGATCATGGGTATTGCCTTGCTCCTGATCCCGCTCACCGGATCATTTGTGGGGCTGCTGCTGGCGGCGCTGCTGATCGGCTTCGGCAACGGCATCAGCTCCGGACTGGTGATGACCCTGGGCGCTGACTTCTCGCCTGACCGGGGCCGGGGCCAGTTCCTGGGGCTGTGGCGTTTTATGGCGGATGCCGGCAGCACCGGCGGCCCGGTCCTGCTCTCCGGAGTGACGGCGCTGGCTTCCCTGGGCGCGGGGATCTCAGCCACCGGCGTCCTGGGCTTTGCCGCGGCGGCCGTGTTCGCCGTCGTGATTCCCCGGCTGCGGCACCGGCGCAATTACTGACGGTTTGGGCGCGCGTTTGGCGGGTAGCCCGGCCCGCGGCGCTATCCTCGACAGATGAGGACACCGGGCCCCGGCCGCCGTATCAGCCCGCTGCACAAAGCCGCGTGGTGGCTGCAGGACTACGCCTACGCCGCCAGCTGGCAAGTGCGCGGTTTTTTGTCGCGCGTCCAGCCGGGTTCGTTCCATCAGGGACACCGCAACCCAGTGGTCATCATTCCCGGGGTCTACGAAAACTGGCAGTTTATGCTGCCGCTGATCCAAGCCATCCACGACGCCGGCCATCCCGTCCACGTGGTCACTGTCCTGCAGCGCAACCAGCTTGAAGTACCGGAGGCCGCCCGGCTGGTGGCGCAGCACCTCGAGGAGGCAGGACTGCGCGACGCCGCGCTGGTGGCCCACAGCAAGGGCGGGCTGATCGGCAAATACGCCATGCTGTCGCTGGACCCCGAGCACCGCATCCAGCGCATGGTGGCCGTGTGCACACCGTTTTCCGGTTCAAGCTATGCCCGGTACATGCTGCTGCCCAGCCTGCGGATCTTCTCGCCCCGCAACGCCGTGACGCTGCAGCTGGCCCGCGAGGAAGCCATCAACAGCCGGATCACCTCCCTGTACGGGCCGTTCGACCCCCACATTCCAGAAGGCAGCGTGCTTCCCGGCGCCACCAACATCGAGCTGCCGGTGGCCGGGCATTTCCGGATCCTGGGGGATCCCGGGACGGCGCGGATCATCGTTGAACAGCTGGATCTGCCTGCCGGGCAAGCGGCCACCGGGGCATAGACGGCCCCGCAGGATCGCGGCTTGAATCCTTTCATTACTTGCTGACCTGCGGCTTTGATCTTTCGCAAATCTTGAGAAACCCTTTCAGCAACCCTGACGGTATCCCCTCCCTGTTCCTGATTTTCCTTGTGCAAAGTAGTCATCAGCAAGACAACAACCACACAAAAACTTTCAAGGGGTCATCATGAAGAACAGCACGCTGATCAAGGGAACCGCAGCCATCGCCGTAGGCGCCGCACTGTTGCTGGGCGGCGGTGGCACCCTGGCCGCTTGGAACGCGGAAGCCACCGCAGCGCCGGGCACCATCGTTTCCGGCGACCTGAACGTGGTCAAGACCGCTGCCGGCGTCTGGAAGGACCGCGCCGGAACCACCATCAACAACATCGGCTCCTACAAGGCGGTTCCCGGTGACAAGCTCACCTTCACGCAGGAAGTCGATGTCACCCTCACCGGCGACAAGATGGCTGCCAGCATCGTGGCCGAGGGCGTGGGCGCTTCCAACGGCTTCAACCCGGCCAGCGTTTCCGTCTCAGCCCCGGCCCTCTCCGTGGGCGGCGTGGCCGTGACCAACAACCTGGGCCCCAACGCCGCCGTCCAGAAGGTCACCGCCACCATCACCTTCGAATTCCTCTCCACCACCACCGGCCGCACCGATGTGACCAAGTCCTACGACTTCGGCAACGTAAAGTTCACCCTGCAGCAGGTTGTTGCAGGCCAGGCCGGCCTGCTCTAGCCAGGCGCGGCGGGCGGACCATCCGCCGCCCGCCACCTTCCCGGACTGAGGAACAGCAACAGGAGGACGCATGCGCATCAGGCGCACACTGCAGGCGGCAGCCCTCATCGCCGCAGCGGTCCTCCTGGGCCTCCTCACCGTCCAGGGCACCTACGCCCTCTGGAACGCCAGCGCACTCACCGCGCCGGGCACCGTATCCGCAGCATCCTTCGACGTGGCCATGACCTCCACCCTGGCAGGGCAGGCCACCAGCAACATGACCCTGCCGTCCGGCCAGTCGGCCAACCTGAACCTGGGCCCGACGGCGGCACTCCAGCCGGGCGACAGCGTCCAGGCCGGGGTGGTGGTCACCAACAACTCCAACGCCACCGGAACGTTCACCACGGAATTCGCCGCAGGCCAGCCTTCGGTGACCGACACGCCAACTGTGGCCGATCCAAAAGCAGGCCTTGCCCACTACCTCACGGTCACGGCAAAAACCGCGACCACGGCCGCGCAGTGCAATGACACAACCGGCTACGGAGCCGTCACCGGCCTCAGGTCGCCTCCGGTGGCCAAAGGCGGGGCTACAGTCTTTTGCTTCCGTGTCAGCCTAAGCCAGGAACCCGACTCATCCGTGAAAGGAAAAGCTGTGAACATCACGCTTCCCATGACCGCCCGTCAGTGCGGGGTGTCCGGTGTCTGCTGACCTGGGTGAGGCACCCATCGCCGGAACAACCACTGACGAAACCGCTGCTGGCCCGGCCAAAGCGGACGGCGACGTTAAAAGCGGCGGCGCCTGGGCCGCCGTCGGCCGGATCCTGAACATGGCCGCCATGCTGGTGGCGATGTTCGCCGCCACCGTACTGATCATTTTGCCCTTCGCTACCGGGTCGCAGACGTACACGGTGCTGACCAAGTCGATGGCACCCAAGTTCCCGCCCGGCACGTTTATGGTGATGAAGCCGGTGGCGTTCGATGCGCTGCAGTACGGCGACGTTGTCACATTCCAGCTGTATTCCGGCCGGCCCGATGTGGAAACGCACCGGATCGTCGGGTTTGGCGCCACGCAGGAAGGCGAAAAGACGCTCATCACACGGGGCGACAACAACGGGGCCAACGATCCCGAGCCGGTCCGCGCCATCCAGGTCAAGGGCAAGCTGTTCTACGCCGTTCCCTATGTCGGCTTCGCTGCCAACGCCCTGGGCAACGCCGACCGCGACACCTGGACCACTGTGGCAGCTGCCGGCCTGATCGGCTACGGCTCCATCCTGGTGTTCAAATCCGTCCGGAAGTCCCGCAAGTCCCGGTCAGACGTACCGGCTGGGTCATGAGCATGAAGCGGCTGCGCAGCCTGCCCGGAGCGGCACTGGCCGTTGGGGCGTTTGTCCTCACAGTGTTGCTGGGGGCGGGCGGCGCTCCGGCGTTGGCGTGGTGGGACCAAAATGGCTCGGTCAGCATGACCGTTACCGCCTCGAATACCTGGCCCGGGCCAACCGTGACGCTCGGCTGCGCCACGGACGGGAGCGGCGGTAAGGCCGTCAAGGTGAGCTATACGCTTTCCAGTGCGGCTCAGTCGCTGCAGATCGTTGCGGTGAAGGCCGACGGGACCAATGGAGTCTCCTACCTGGGCCCGGTCACTCCTGGTGTATCCGGCAGTACATCGATCAGTGGCGACGCTCAATTTGTTGCAACAAACCGGGTGGGCAATGTGCTGACACTTCGCGTGATTGCCACCTTCGCGAATCAGCCCCAGATTACGGCCGACACTGTGCTGACCGTTGAACCGGGCAACAGCAGCGGAAAGATCCACTGCCCTTAGCGCGCTTAACACCGCCTGACTACTTCACTCTTCCGCCGCCAGCCCGGCGGCAGCAGGCGCCGCTGTGCCCCCACACAGCGGCGCCGGCTGCTGCCGGGCTTGCGGCGTTTCCGGTGCATTGGTGAAAAGCTGCTGCCGGGTGCCGCCGGCCGGGCCGCACCTGCAAAGGGCCCGCCTGTCCCAGGGCATAAAAAAAGCCGGCGGGATGCGCCGGCTTGAGCTGTGGTGGGGTCAGTGCGGCACTATGTTGGGAGCCGCCGTCGTGCGTCCTGAATCCCCAAAATTAGAAGTCCCGGCGCCGCCATATGGGGGGCAAAGGCGGCGCCGGGACGCTGGGGTAAGGCTGCAGGACCAGCCTCTGCCAAGCCGGTTTTCGGTTATCCTGGCGGCCCCCACTTCTGGAGGCCGCCAGGGCCCTGATGGCTGCACCATCTGTATCGGCCTGACAGGTATAACTATCCTCCGGGTGGCTCAAAATGCCTGCCGGAAATGAGTCAAGTTTCCCTCAAGCTTGCTGGCCCAGCCCCGGGTGCCAGGCTTCCGCCACGGGCGGGGACGGAGCTAACGCGCCGGTACCGGCGCGGTCCGGCGCCGTGCGGCGAAGGCGAACAGCGAGGTCATGGCTACGGTCGCGAGGTAGCCGGCAATAACAATCAGGGCGATGCCGGCCCAGAAGTAGTGTGTGGTGCTGACCTGCTGCCACGGACCGGGGGCGATCCGGACCAGCGAGTACACGGCCACCGCCGCCCAGGCCAGCCCGATCAGCACAGGCAGGGTCAACCAGATCCTGGCCGAGCCGAGGTGCCCGCCAAACCCGTCCCACGAATTCCACGAGCCGCGGCGAATGATCAGCCAGCCGGCGGGGATCATAAACGCGCCCACCAGGAGGAACGCGGCCACCACGTCCGCAGGCCGGTGCCACTGGTTGATCAGCGTTGACGCCCCGGACGCGATGGCAAACGTACCGCCCACAAAACCGGCCAGGGGCCGCCATTTGGGGGAGGACATCAGGAACAGCGCCGCTGCGGCGGAAGCGGCCAGGGTGGTGTGCCCGGACGGCAGCGAATTCAGTTCGAGCGTGACCACGCCCTTGTCCGGGCGGACCGGCAGGAATTCCTTCAGGATCTGGGTGGCCGCGTTCGCGCCGATGCAGGCCGCCACCGCAATGCCCGCCTCGGTCCAGCGCCGCCGGATCACCGTGACAAACAGGACCACCACAGCCGAGGCCACCAGGGAGATAGCAGGCAGCAGGTCCAGGAACCGGGTGCTGGCCTGGCCGGCCTGGCCGCTGATGTCTGCGGCTTCCACCAGGGCGGACTCGTCGATGAACTGTCCGGTGGTGGTGCGGACAAAGAAGTAGTAGGTGGCGATCAGGCCGGCGATGCACCCGAGGGTCGCCAGGACGAAGAGCAGGCCCGATCCCGGAGCGGGTCGGGCTGCAGTCCTGGAACGTGCGGGGTGTGAGACGGCCATGGCTTAAGGGTGGCACAGAAATCTGGGAGGCGGCTCTACTGTGCCGGCCAGGGCCGCCGCCGGCTTGGGGCGCCAAGGCCGCAGTCTTGTGGGCCGTTGCCGCGCCGGTACAGTGAACGCATGCCTGCTGACGCCGCCCAGCCGTTATTGCCGCCTCTGGAGGAGCTCCTGGCCGGGGCGAAGGTGGTGAGCCTGCCCATGCGCGTCCGGTTCCGCGGGATCATGGAGCGGGAGACCCTTCTGGTGCAGGGGCCCGCCGGCTGGGGGGAGTTCTGCCCGTTCCCGGAGTACGGCGATGCGGAGGCTTCCCGCTGGCTCGCAGCAACCATTGAGGCCGCCTGGCACGGCTTTCCGGCACCCCTGCGCGGACGGATCCCCGTCAACGCCACGGTGCCGGCCGTTTCCCCTGACCGGGTGCCGGAGGTGCTGGCACGGTTCGGCCGCGTGGACGCGGTAAAGGTCAAGGTGGCTGAGAAAGGCCAGACCCTGGCCGACGACGCCGCGCGCCTGGACGCCGTCCGCGCTGCCCTGCCGGATGCCGCGATCCGGGTGGACGCGAACGGGGGCTGGGACGTGCCTGCCGCGGTGGCGGCACTCACCCGGCTCGCCGCCGTCGGACTTGAATACGCCGAGCAGCCCGTGCCCACCATCGAGGGGCTGGCCGAGGTCCGGACCCGGCTGTCCGCTGCGGGCACCCCGGTCCTGGTGGCCGCCGATGAAAGCGTGCGGAAGGAAGAGGACCCGCTGAAGGTGGCCCGGGCCGGCGCCGCCGACCTGATTGTGGTCAAGGTGGCGCCGCTGGGCGGGGTCCGCAGGGCCCTGGACCTGGTGGCGCAGGCCGGACTGCCGGCAGTGGTCAGCTCCGCCCTGGACACCTCGGTGGGCATCCGGGCCGGCCTGGCCCTCGCCGCTGCGCTCCCGGACCTTCCCTACGCCTGCGGGCTGGGGACGGTGTCATTGTTCGAATCCGACATCACACTTGACCCGCTGGTGGCCGACGACGGCGCCATCACCCTCCGCGACGCCACCGCGGACGCCGGGCTGCTGGAGCGGTATGCGGCAGCGCCCCACCGCACCGAATGGTGGCTGGCCCGCCTGCGCCGGGTCCACGCAGTCCTGGCCGGCCAGGACACCGCCCGGCGCCTGCACGCCACGGGCGGTTAACCTCGACTTCACCTGCCCGACGGATGTCCGTAGGAACCGGCTGGCAGGGTGGGCGCGTCCCCATGACGACCTTTTGGAAGGCCCCCATGTCTGAAACGACCGCCCGCAAGTTCCCCCTGCTGCCCATGCTGGGCCACACCAAAGGCAAGCGCAGCGCCGTTACCTGCGCGCTGAAGTGCGACAACGCCTGCGCCAGCGAGGTCTGCAACACGAGCGAGAACGGCTACTTCCGCGACATCGCCTCCGCGACCCTGTCCCGCCGTGCCGCCCTGGGCTTCGGCGCCGCCGGTGCGCTCGCCGTCGTCCTCGGTTCAGCCGTGACCTCTGCGGAATCCGCCAGCGCCGCCGGACTGTCCGCGGCCGCCAAGGAGGGCTTCGCCAAGTCCAAGCTCCAGTTCACGCCCATCGCTGCCGTTGACGCCAGCGTGGATGCCGTGACGGTCCCCGACGGCTTCACCTGGCAGCCGGTGATCAGGTGGGGCGACCCGATCTTCGCCGACGCGCCCGCGTTCGACATCGCCAACCAGACGGCCGCCGCGCAGGAAAAGCAGTTCGGCTACAACAACGACTACACGGACATCCTGGAGATCCCGGGCAGCAAGGGCCGCCGCGCGGTGCTGTTTGCCAACCACGAATACACCAACGAAACCATCATGTTTCCGGCCACCATGCCGGCCGGCCAGGTGCGCGCTGTGGGGGCTGCCGCGCACGGGCTGTCGGTGGTGGAGCTGGAGCGCAAAAACAAAAACAAGCCGTGGAGCTACGTCAAGGGCGCCGGCCTGAACCGCCGCTTCCTGAACAGCACCGCCTACGAACTCACGGGTCCGGTGGCGGGATCCCCGCTGGTGCGCACCGTCCAGGATCCCGCCGGCCGGACCATCAAAGGCACGCTGGGTAACTGCTCGGGCGGCACCACCCCCTGGGGCACCATCCTTTCCGGCGAGGAGAACTTCAACGGCTACTTCGTGGCGAAGGGCACCTCGGCCGCGGACAAGCGCTACGGCCTGGGCGCCAACCCGACGGCACGCCAGTGGGAGCTCGATGACCCGCGCTGGGATACCCGCAACCCCGGCTACGAAAACGAGGCCAACCGGTTCGGCTGGATCGTGGAGGTTGACCCGTTCGACCCCACCTCCACCCCGAAGAAGCACTCCTCCCTGGGCCGCTTTAAGCACGAGGGCGCCAACGTCATCGTGGCGAAGTCCGGGCACGTGGTGGCTTACTCCGGTGACGACGAGCGCTTCGACTACCTGTACAAGTTCGTCTCCGCCGGGAAGTACATCGAGGGCGACCGCAAGCACAACATGACGCTGCTCTCCGAGGGCAACCTTTACGTGGCCAAGTTCACCGGCAACTCGCCTGCCGCCGAGATCACCGGGGTTGGCAACGTTCCGGCCGACGGTGCCTTCGACGGCATCGGCCAGTGGCTGCCGCTGGTGGTGGACGGTGCGTCCGCGGTGCCCGGCATGTCCGTCGAGGAAGTCCTGGTCTACACGCGCCTGGCCGCCGACAAAGTGGGCCCCACCAAGATGGACCGCTGCGAGGACGTGGAGCCGAGCCTGCTGACCGGCAAGGTCTACGTGGCCTGCACCAACAACTCCAACCGCGGCGTCGGCGCCAACGAGGCCGCCACGGAAATGAACCCGCGCAACCAGAACCGCGACGGGCACATCGTGGAGATCACCGAAACCGGCGACCAGACCTCCACCACGTTCAGCTGGAACCTGCTGATGGTCTGCGGCGATCCCGCGCAGGGCGACGTCACCTACTTCTCCGGCTTCCCGGTGGACAAGGTCTCGCCCATCTCCTGCCCGGACAACCTCGCCTTCGACTCCGTGGGCAACCTCTGGATCTCCACCGACGGCGCCCCCTCCGGCATCGGCAAAGCGGACGGGCTGTTCAAGGTCACCGTGGCCGGCAAAGACCGCGGCAAGGTGGAACAGTTCCTTGCGGTCCCGCGGGACGGCGAAACCTGCGGGCCCATCATCCACGACGACGAGCGCACCGTCTTCGTCTCGGTCCAGCACCCGGGGGAGGACGGCTCCTTCGGCGCGCAGGTCTCGTTCTTCCCCGACTACGTTGCAGAGGGTACGACGCCGGCACCCGGCGCGGTGCGGGCGCCCCGTCCCGCAGTGATCCAGGTTTTCCGCGGCTAACCCGGTCCCTGCCCCGGCCCTTGCCCCTGCCCCTGCCCCGCTCCCTCCTCCCGTTGCGCTATCACCTATGGTCGTTATTTGGGGGTTTTGACGACCATAGGTGATAGCGCAACGCGGGGGGAAGGGCATGGCGCGTCTGGTTGGTGGGGCAACACGGGGGGACGGGCGGGCCGTGCCGGGTGGCAGACTGGGTTGGTGACTTCGCACAACGAACCGGCTCCCCACCCCACCCCTGATCCGACCAGCCTGAGCGCCCTCGAGGCGGCGCGCGCCGCCGTCGAAACCCTGCTCGACGGCGGCGTGCGGCACGTGGTGGTGGCGCCCGGCTCCCGGTCCGCGCCCATGGCCTACGCCCTGGCCGAAGCGTCCGCCGCCGGCCTGGTGGACCTGCTGGTGCGCATTGACGAACGGGCCGCAGGGTTCACGGCCCTGGGCCTGGCACTGTCCACCGGCTCACCGGCCGCCGTGCTCACCACGTCCGGGACCGCCGTCGGAAACCTCCTGCCCGCAGTGATGGAAGCCAACCACGCCGCGGTGCCCCTGATCGTCCTGTCCGCCGACCGGCCGGACGAACTGCGCGGCACCGGCGCCAACCAAACCACCATCCAGCCGGACCTGTTCGGGGAGCACGTCCGGTTTGCCGCCGACATTGCGGCGGGCAGCAACCCGAAACGGGCCATCCGGGCCGGCCTCTCCGCGGCTACCGGCGCCTTCCCGGACATCCCGCCCGGGCCCGTCCAGCTCAACCTGGCGTTCCGGGACCCCCTGGTCCCGGCGGCCGGGGACCGGCTGCCTGCCGCGGTGGACCGGAAGCGGTTCCGGATCGGCACGGACCCCTTGGTGATGAACCTTCCGCCCGCTGCAGGCCATCTGCCGGAGCGGCGCACGGTGGTGCTGGCCGGGCACGATGCCGGCCCGGTGGCCGAGGCGTTCGCCCGCGCGCACAACCTGCCGCTGCTCGCCGAACCGTCCTCCAACGCCCGGTTCGGGCCCAACGCCGTGGGACCCTACCGGCTGCTGCTGGAGCACTTCGGAGCCGGATCAGCCATGCCCATCGAGCGCGTTGTGCTGTTTGGCCGGCCCACGCTCTCCCGCCCGGTGGCGGCGCTGCTGGCCCGCGCCGACGTGCCCTCGGCCTTCTACCAGCCCGTTCCGGTGGCCTGGTTCGAACCCGGCCGGCGCACTGAGCTGCCGCTGGACAGCCTGGCGGACCTCGCCGATTTCGCCGGCCGGGGACCCGCCCCGTGGCTGGACAGCTGGCTCCTGGCCGGCTCAGCAGCGCAGCATGCCCTGGACGGCATCCTTGCCGGCGTCCCTGCCGCGACGGGCCCGTCCACGGCGGCGCTGGTCTGGAAGCATGCCCGCGGCCAGCTCCTGCTGGGCTCCTCGAACGGGATCCGCGACGCCGACCTGGCCGGCCTGCCCGCACCGGACCCTGCGGCCACCGTCTACGCCAACCGGGGCCTCGCCGGGATCGACGGCACCATCTCCACCGGCACGGGCATCGCCCTGGGCGGCGACCAGGAAACCACCATCCTGCTGGGCGACGTCACGTTCCTGCACGACGCCGGCGGCCTGCTGCTGGGCGCGGGGGAGGAACAGCCGGCGCTGCGGATCGTTGTCCTGAACGACGCCGGCGGTGCCATCTTCGACCTTTTGGAGCACGGGGAAGTAGCGGCCGCCGGAAACTACGGAGACGCCGTCGAGCGCCTCTTCGGTACCCCGCACGCCGTGGACATCGCGGCACTTGCGGCGGCGTACGGCGTCGGCCATTCCCTGGTGAGTACGACGGCGGGACTCGCCGAGGCGCTGTCCCGGCCGGTGGTGGGGCGCAGCATTGTGGAGGTGCGCACCGAACGGGCGGGCCTGCGGGCGCTGCATGAGCGGATCAAGGCTGCCGTGGCTGCCGCTGCCGGGGGAGTCCTGGCCGGGCGTTAGGGTCTTCAGGACGCGCAAATCTACCCCCGATGCGCAAATTCCCTGGCGCCCCCCGAATATTAGGGGCGACAGGGAATTTGCGGGTCGAAAAGGCGGCCTACTCCTGGATGTCGATATGCGTGGGATCCAGAACCCGGCGCAGGAACTCCTGGGTGCGCGGCTGAGTGGGAGCGCTGATGACCTGCTCGGCCACGCCTTCCTCCACCACCACGCCGCCGTCCATGAACACCACACGGTCCGCCACTTCGCGGGCAAAGCCCATCTCGTGGGTGACCACCAGCATGGTCATGCCTTCCTTGGCCAGGTTCCGCATGACCGAGAGGACATCGCCCACGGTTTCCGGGTCCAGCGCGGACGTGGGCTCATCAAACAGCATCAGCTCGGGGTCCATGCTCAGCGCCCGGGCGATGGCCACGCGCTGCTGCTGCCCGCCGGACAGCTGATCCGGGAAGCGGTCGGCGAGGTGGCCCAGGCCCACCCGCTCCAGGTTGTGCAGCGAGACCTTGTCCGCCTCCGCTTGCGACCGCTTGAGCACCTTGGTCTGCGCGATCGAGCAGTTGCGCTTGGCGTCCAGGTGCGGGAACAGGTTGAACTGCTGGAACACCATGCCCACTTTGCGGCGCATTTTGTCGATGTCCACATCGGGGTGGGTCGCCTCGAAGCCGCCCACCTGGATGCTGCCCTGGTTGGGCTGCTCCAGAAGGTTGACGCAGCGCAGGAGCGTTGACTTGCCGGAGCCGGAGGGCCCGATCAGGCACACCACCTCTCCCGGTTTCACCTCGAGGCTGATCCCCTTGAGGACCTCGTTGGAGCCGTAGGACTTGCGCAGGTCCTTGATGGCGACCCCTGCTGCGTGGACTTTTGCGGCTCCCCCGCGGGGGCCGTTTACGACGTCGTTCATTGTCTTCCCTGCCTATCGCTTGGTCCGCGCGGAGCGGCTTTCGAACTTCCGGGCCAGGAGGCTCAGCGGGATGGTGATAACGAGGTAGAAGGCGCCGGCCACCAGCAGCGGCGTGAGGCCCGCACCCAGGCTGGAGATGCCATCACGGCCGAACTTGGTGAGCTCGAACTGCGAGGCGGTCAGGCCCAGGACGTAGATCAGCGAGGAGTCCTTGGTCAGCAGGATGACCTCGTTGGTCAGCGGCGGGAGGACGATCTTGAAGGCCTGCGGAATCACGATGGACACCATGGCCCGCCACTGCGGCATACCCAGCGACCGGGCCGCTTCCAGCTGTCCCTTGGGGACGGCCTGCAGGCCGGCGCGGAGGGTCTCGGCGATATATGCCGAAGCCACCATACCGAGGGAAATCATCACGATGATGGTCACGTTCCACTGGACGCCGAACGCCAGCGGGACGCCGTAGCCGAAGGCGATGAACACCAGCAGCGCGGGGATGCCCCGGAAAAACTCGATGTAGCCGGTGGCGATCCAGCGGTACAGCGGAAAGCTGGAGAGCTTCATCAGGGCCAGGAGCAGGCCGCCGCTGAGGCCCACCACAAAGCCCAGGAACGTGTAGATCAGGGTGTTTTTCAAGCCAACCAGGAAGATGTCCGGGAACATGGGCCCGATCTTGCCGAAGTTGAAGACGCTGTTGGCCATGGTCTTCCAGTCCGTCGCCAGGATCAGCGCGGCGATGGCCACCACGAATATTCCGGCCTGGACATACAGGCTTACTTTGGCTCGCTGACGTGCGGTCAATGCCATGGGGTGCTCAATTCGTTGTGCGTGGCGAAGGCCCCGGACGGACGTTCATCCGTCCGGGGCCCCATTACCTGTATCTGCTGACCGGGGCCGCAGGGGCTCCCGGTGTTGCTTACTTAGCGGTTTCGCCGAACCAGGCGGTCTGGAACTTGGCCAGGCTGCCATCATCGGTGAGGCGCTTGAGCGTGGTGTTAACCTGCTCCAGCATGGCGGTGTTGCCCTTCTTCACGGCGATGCCCAGCTTCTCGCCCGTGGTGTAGTCCTCAACGCGGGTGAACTCGGCGTTGTCCTTGATGGCGTAGCCCAGGACCGACTGGTTGCCCAGTGCCGCGTCGATGGTGCCGGCTTCGAGGGCCTGGACCAGGAGGCCGGAATCCTCGAACTGCTGCGCTTCGATGCCCTTTTCCTGCGCGTACTTGGCGCCGGTGGTGGCCTGCTGCACGCCAACCTTCTTGCCCTTGGCTGAGTCCACGTTCTCGACGCCGGAGCCTTCCTTCGCCACGAGGGTCAGGTCGTCATCCATGTAGGGGTCGGAGAAGTCCATCACGTTTTTGCGGACATCCGTGATGGAGACGGAGGAGATGGACACGTCGCAGCCGGTCAAGGCGGTGCCGGTCTCGATGGCCTCGAAGGAGCTGTCAACAATGTTGAGCTCGGCCTTCAGGTCCTTGGCGAGCTCGGTGGCGATGTCGATATCGAAGCCCACCGTCTTGCCGTCCTTCTGGAATTCGAAGGGCTCGTAAGGCACATCCGAGCAGATGGTCAGCTTGCCGGAGTTGATCAGCGAGATGCCGCCTTCGGAAGCTGCCGGGGTTGAACTGCCGCCGCACGCGGTGAGGGTGAGGGCACCCACGGCGAGGACTGCTGCTGCCTTGGCGGTCAATTTGGCCGTGGCCAGGGACTTGAGCTGCATGTTTCTTACCTTTTGTTGCAGGAGTATGCGGTACTAAATCGGTTCATAGTGTAGCGCCGATTATGAGATGTGCATCACAGGAAACTTAGTTTCACTATTGGATAACTAAAGCACAGTCGAAATCAAGGCCCCAGCCCGCGGGAGTGTCTGACATCCCGGACGTAGGTCCACCCACAGCTTTAGGAGACGGCGGCGTGGGTCAGGAGCTGATGCCCAGGGACTCCAGCATGGGGCGGAACTTGGCCCACGTCTCGGCCAGTTCGGCCTCCGGCTGGGAGCCTTCGACGATGCCGCAGCCGGCATACAGCCTGATGGTGTCCGGGGCCTCGATCACAGCGCCGCGCAGCGCGATGCCCCATTCGCCGTTCCCGGCCGCGTCCAGCCAGCCGACGGGTCCCGCGTAGGGCCCGCGGTCCATGTGTTCGAGCTTGCGGATCAGGGCGCCGGCCACCAGCGTGGGGGTGCCGCAGACCGCAGCGGTGGGATGCAGTGCGTTGATCAGGGCCAGGCAGGTGGGAACGTGCCCCTCAACCTCGGCCAATTCCGCCTTAACGTCTGACGCCAGGTGCCACACATTGGGCAGTTCCAGGATGAACGGCTCGTCGTGGGCATTCATGGCCTCGGAAAACGGTGCCAGCTGCGTGGTGAGCGACTGGATGGCGATCTCGTGTTCGTGCCGCTGCTTCTCCGAGCCCGCCAGTACCCGCTCGGCAAATTCCAGCGGCGAGCCGGCCATGCCCTCGGCGTCACGCCGGTCCAGGGTTCCGGCCAGGACGCGGGCCTGCGCGGTCCGGCCTTCCACCTGGATCAGCATCTCGGGGGTGGACCCCACCAGCCCGTCCACGCCGTAGGTCCAGCATTCGCGGTACCGGACCGCCAGCTGCTGCAGGATCGCCGCCGCGTTGACACCCTCCGGAATGGTGGCAACGACGTCACGGGCCAGGACCAGCTTCTCCAGTTTCCCGGCGCGGATCTCTTCGACGCCGGCCGTCACGGCTGCCATCCAGTCGTGCTCGCTGAGGGAACCGGATTCGAGTTTAGGCGCGACGGCGGCAGCAGGTTCCGCCGGCAGCGCGGCGCCGGGACGGCCGGCGTCGCCATGGCCGGCAGCAGGGGCAGCGGCAGGGGAGCCGGAGCCAGCGGACTCGGCAGCAGCAGGGGCGTCGGACTCCAGCCACCCCGCAAGCGCGGCGCGGGCGCCCGCTTCGGTGAGTGGGCCGCCGTCGAACGCCATCTGGGTGAGCCAGGCGCGGCCGTCCCGGACGCCCACCACAATCTCCGGCACAATCAGCCGGGAGCGGTGGCTGGAGACCTTGGAGAATGCGAAGGAACCGAACGCCACGGGACCGGTGCCGGGCAGCTCAACGGAGTCCGTGATCTCAGCCTCGAGGACCAGGTGTCGCCACCAGATGTCCGCCTCGAGGAAGCGGTCGGGCCCGCTGGCGGTGAAGCGGGTTATCTCGCCAAAACCCACCAGGCCGGCCTCGCGGCGGGTCCAGCAAAGGACGTCGTCCCGGACCAGAAACGAGGGCAGCCCCCCGGGGAAAGTGGTTCCATCCAGGGGGACTGTCAGGGTGCGGAACGTGCTCGTCATGATGAGACAACAGTACTCCCGCGTACCCCGCCCCCGGTCAGTGCCTGAATTGGGCGCCGAAGGTGGTCCGCAGCCTGCTGAACATTTGAGACAATGGACTGGTGAACCGAGCATCCTTGGATAAGCGTCCGGACGAAGTAGCCACGATGTTTGACGACGTCGCACCGAAATACGACGTCGTCAACGATGTCCTGTCCATGGGACAGACGCGCCGCTGGCGCAAGGTTGTGGTGGACGCGATGGAAGTCTCCAAGGGCCATCGGGTCCTGGACCTCGCCGCCGGCACCGGCACCTCCAGCGAGCCATATGCGGATGCGGGCATAGACGTGGTGGCCTGCGACTTCTCCCTGGGCATGCTCAAGGTGGGCAAGCGCCGCCGCCCGGACATCGACTTCATCGCCGGTGACGCCACCAACCTGCCGTTCGCGGACAACACCTTTGACGCGAGCACCATTTCCTTTGGCCTGCGCAACGTCAACGAGCCGCGCAAGGCCCTGGCCGAGATGCTCCGCGTCACCAAGCCCGGCGGACGCCTGGTCATCGCCGAGTTCTCCTCGCCCGTGGTGCCGCTGTGGCGCACCATGTACACCGAATACCTGATGCGCGCGCTGCCCGCCATCGCCGTCAAGGTGGCCTCCAACCCGGACGCCTACGTCTACCTCGCCGAGTCCATCCGGGCCTGGCCGGACCAGGACCACCTGGCCGCGTGGCTGCAGGAAGAGGGCTGGGAAAACGTGACCTACCGCAACCTGACCGGCGGCATCGTGGCCGTCCACCGCGCCTTCAAGCCCGCAGATTCGGCTCCGGACAGCGCTGCCGCCGCCATCGCCGCGCACAAGGGCCCGGTGGCAAAGCTGCGCCGCAACATCGTCCGCTAAGACTGTGAAGGTACTGATAGTCGGCGCAGGCCCGGCCGGATCCACCGCCGCGTACTACCTGGCCAAGGCCGGCCTGGACGTCACGGTCCTGGAAAAGACCAGCTTCCCCCGTGAGAAGGTCTGCGGCGACGGGCTCACCCCCCGCGCGGTCCGGGAAATCCAGAAGCTTGGCCTGCCGCACCCCGAAGGCGAAGGCTGGCGCCGCAACAAGGGCCTGCGCCTGATCGCCGGCGGCCGCACCATCGAACTCCCGTGGCCCGAGGTCTCGGACTTCCCGCAGTACGGCCTGATCCGCACCCGCCTGGGCTTCGACGAGGAACTGGCCCGGCACGCCCAGGCTGCCGGCGCCGAAATCCTGGAACGGCACAGTGTCACCGAAGCCCTCCGCGACGACAGCGGCCGCGTCACCGGCGCCCGCGCCGCGATCCTGGACGGGAACGGACGCAAGACGGGGCAGACGCGCGACTTCAGTGCCGACGTCGTCCTCGCCGCGGACGGCAACTCCACCCGCACCGCCGTCTCCCTGGGCATGCACAAACGCGACGACCGGCCCCTCGGCGTGGCCGTCCGCACCTACTTCACCAGCCCCCGCACCGACGACGACTGGATGGAAGGCTGGCTGGAACTTCCCGGCCGCGACGGCAAGCTCCTTCCCGGTTACGGCTGGGTGTTCGGCGTGGGCGACGGCACCTCCAACGTGGGCCTGGGCATCCTGAACTCCTCCAAGGACTTCGGCAAGCTGGACTACAAGCAGGTGCTCCGCGAATGGACCGCCGGCATGCCCGCCGAGTGGGGCTTCACGCCCGAGAACCAGGTGGGCGAAATCCGCGGCGCCGCGCTGCCCATGGGCTTCAACCGCACCCCGCACTACTCGCCGGGCCTGCTCCTGCTGGGTGACGCCGGCGGCATGGTTTCCCCGTTCAACGGCGAAGGCATCTCCTACGCCATGGAATCCGCGCGGTTCGCCGCCGAGTTCATCATCGACGCCTCCTCGCGCACCGCCTCCTCCGGTGGAACGTACGACGCCGATGCGCACCTTTCGCGGTACGCGGACTACGTGCGGGACCAGTGGGGATCCCACTTCACCCTGGGCCGGGCCTTCGCCGCGCTGATCGGCAAACCCGCCATCATGAAACTCGCGCTGCGCACCGGCATGCCCATTCCGGTGCTGATGAAGTTCGTGGTGCGCCTGCTGGCCAACCTCACGGATCCGTCAGCCAAGGGCTTCGAGGACCGGGCCATCCGGGTCCTGGAATCGCTGGTTCCCGCCACATCCAACACCCCGTCTGCTTCGAACCAGCGGTATCCGCAACAAAAAGTTAGGGTTAACCCGTGACCAACGCCGCAGACCACAGCTGGACCCATGCCGGACACGGCAGCACCGACGCTGAGGCGTCCTTGAATACCAGCGCCATCGCCACCGGGCTCCAGCTGCCCGCAGGGTTCGCAGCCATCGCCGAAGATGCCGACCTGGGCCCCGCCATCACCACCAACCTGGCCAAGGTGGAGAAGAAGCTGCGCGAGGCAATCGCCAACTCCGACCCCCTGGCCGACGCCACGTCCCGGCATTTGGTGGAAGCCGGCGGCAAGCGCATCCGGCCGCTGCTGACCCTGCTCTGCGCACACCTCGGTGACGCTTCGCTGCCCGCCGTGGTGCAGGCCGCCGTGGTGGTGGAACTGACCCACCTGGCCACGCTGTACCACGACGACGTGATGGACTCCGCCCCGTTCCGCCGCGGTGCTCCCACCGCCCATGAGGTGTGGGGCAACTCCGTGGCCGTCCTGACCGGGGACCTTATTTTCGCCCGGGCCTCCATCCTGGTGTCCGAGCTCGGTTCCCGGGCGCTGGGCATCCAGGCCCGTACGTTTGAGCGGCTGTGCCTCGGCCAGCTGCACGAGACCGTGGGGCCGCGGCCGGACGAGGATCCGGTGGAGCACTACCTGTCAGTCATTGCGGATAAGACCGGTTCGCTGGTTGCCGCTTCCGGGCAGCTGGGTGCCATCTTTGCCGGCGCCGACGAAGCCTATGAATCCCTGCTGGTGGAGTACGGCGAGAAGGTAGGTGTTGCCTTCCAGCTCGCCGACGACGTCATCGACGTCACCGGGGTCAAGGTCAAGTCCGGGAAGTCCCCCGGAACCGACCTCCGCGAAGGTGTCCCCACGCTGCCCGTCCTGTTCCTCCGGCGCGATGCGGCTGCCGGCGACGAGTCCGCCGTCGAACTCCTGAAGCTCATTGACGGCGACCTGACCTCGGACGAGGCCCTGGCTGCCGCCGTGGCGGGCCTGCGCGGGCACGCCGTGACAGCTGAATCATGGGTGGTGGCACGCCGCTGGGCCGATGAGGCCATCGCCGCGCTGGCGCCGTTGCCCGAAGGTGTGGTCAAGTCCTCGCTGTCCAACTTTGCGCTGGCAGTCGTGGACCGGGCCAGCTGACATTTTGTGTGGAGCCCGGCGCCCCTTACGGGTGCCGGGCTCTTTTTGTCTGTTTGTTATGCGGGGCCTGCGCTAAGGGGCCTGTTAAACGGGACAGCCCCGGTTCGCAGCAAGGGATACGAGCTATCCGTTGCGTAGAACCGAGGCTATCTCTCCGTTCGCATCAGATCCGCCGGAGGCGTTTAGCGGATCCATGAAGAGTCTATGACAGTTTTGTCATATTGCGCAAGAGGCTTGTTATTGGAATTGTCACGAAGAGGTGCGTGCTGAAAGCCCGAGGCTAGGACTCGTCGTCCTCGAAGGCCCACTCGAACATGTCAAAGACGAACTCAGAGAAGGTTCCCTCTTCCGACTTCCACTGCGCGCGGGCATTGTTGCGCCGGTAGACGATGGGATCCGGGACGCCGAGGTCGCCGATCCGGAAGCCCCAGGTGAACTGTTCTTCCTCGTCCTCAAGGAACATCAGGAAGCCTTCGTCATCAACTTCGAGCTCTTCAGGGTCCCAGAAGTAGTGGTAGGCCTCCATGAGGTCCTCGCAGCCGCCGATGGCCAGGTAGAACTCGCGCAGCACCAGGGGAATCTCGAACTGGTGGTCGGCCAGGGCGGTGTCCAGCTCCTCGGCGGTGAGGCCGTCAGCTTCCTGCCATTCATCCTCGAGATACTTCGGAACCAGCGCGCGGAATTTCTCGAGGAACATGTCAGTCATGCTCATATCCTAGCTAATTCCGGGTGCCCGGTTTGCCGCCGCCGGACTGCCGCCGGTGCCGTCCATGGACCGCCATCGGCATGGTCCACGCACGGCGCCAGGCCACAACGCGGAATGCAAAAACCAGGGCGGCGACGCCGAAGGCCGTCAGGCCGTTGAACAACCCGCCCAGCCAGAGCAGGGTGGTCAGGGCGGCGCCGGTGAAAGCCGGGACTGCATAGAGGTCACCGTTGTTGAAAAGCTGGGGCACCTCGTTGGCCGTGACGTCGCGCAACAGACCGCCGCCCACGGCCGTGGTGACACCCAGCAGGATGGCCGAGTACGGGTTCATGCCCAGCGAAAGTGCCTTGAGCGTGCCGGTGATGCAGAACAGTGCCAGCCCGCCGGCATCAAAGAGGACCAGCAGCGAGGTGAAACGCTGGACGCTGGAATACAGCGAGTAGACCAGGAACGTGGCCAGCAGCGGCGGCAGCAGGTACGCCGGATTGGTGAACGCGGCCGGAACCGTGTTGAGGATGATGTCACGGATCACCCCGCCGCCCAGCGACACCAGGGACGCCAGGAGCAGGGAGCCCACTAGATCGAACTGTTTCCGGGCGGCCAGCAGCGACCCGGAGACGGCAAAGAAAAAGACGCCGGCTAGGTCCAGCCAGACCAGGGCGATGTCAAAAGGGAATGTCATTGGAACGTCCCGGTCATTCTCGGAGGGCGGACAAGGCGGCTCCAACGTTACGCTAGCCCGTATGAACAGCCCGATCATGATCGCCTGCGCCCACGGAACGTCCAGCGACATAGGGGGTGCCGAAGTCAACGGCCTCCGCGCCGGAATCTCCGCCCTGCGGCCCGGCCTGGACGTCCGCGAGTCCTACGTGGACGTGCAGGACCCGGACCTGGTGGACGTGATGGCCGGCCTGCCTGAAGGGGAGGCCGCAGTGGTGGTCCCGCTCCTGCTGAGCGTGGGGTATCACACAAAAGTCGATATCGCCCGGGCCGTGGGCAGCCGCGCCAACAGCCTGGCCTCAGCGCCGCTGGGGCCGGATCCGCGGCTGGCGGAGGTCCTGGACCAGCGTTTGCGGGAAGCGGGAATCACCGCGGACGACGCCGTGGTGCTGGCCGCCGCCGGATCTTCCAACCCAGCCGCTGCAGTCAGCGTCCAGGAGGTGGCAGCGCACCTGCGGAAACTGCGCGGCAACAGGATTGTGCCGGCGTACGGTGCAGCCGAGAAACCTTCCGTGCCGGACGCCGTGGCCGCGCTCCGGGCCGAATATCCCGGGGGAGAGGGCAAGGGGCGGGTCATCATCGCTTCCTACCTGTTGGCACACGGGTTCTTCCACGACCAGCTGGCCAAAGCCGGGGCCGACGTGGTGGCCGAGCCGCTGCTGCCCTCCGACGTGCTGGCGCAGATTGCCTTGGACCGCTACGACCACGCCGTCGCCGGCCACACAGCGCCCCAGCCCGAAGCACCTTCAGACACAGCACCCCAGCCCGAAGCACCCCAGGAAACGGCGCCCCGAGCTGCAGCGCCGGCGGCAGCACCGGCGTCGGCCGCGGCGGAAACCGAGGCAGCGGAGGCACCTGCCGGTCCTGCACAGAAGCGGAGCCTGCCGGGCATCGTGAAGCGTTTCGTGACGAAATATTTCCCTAGGTGACTTAGCGTTTCCCGAACCTTTGTGACGCCATTCGGGCGGGACCTACAGTCGATGCATGACTGATACAGCTCTAGCCGGAGCGTCTGCGGATTCCGCTGGCGCCAAGCGCCCTGCCCGCTCGTCCCGTCCCGCCGCAAAGCCGCACGGGCAGTGGAAAGTGGACGGCAAAACGCCGCTGAACGCCAACGAAACCTGGAAGCAGGAAGACGATGGCCTGAACGTGCGCGAGCGTATCGAGTCCGTCTACTCCAAAGAGGGTTTCGACTCCATCCCCGGCCAGGACCTGCACGGCCGGTTCCGCTGGTGGGGCCTCTACACGCAGCGCAAACCCGGGATCGACGGCGGCAAGACCGCAACGCTCGAGCCGCACGAGCTCGAAGACAAGTATTTTATGCTCCGCGTCAGGATCGATGGCGGTGCGCTGACCACCGAGCAGCTGCGCGTCATCGGGCAGATCTCCGTTGATTTCGCCCGGGACTCGGCCGACCTCACCGACCGGCAGAACATCCAGCTGCACTGGATCCGGGTGGAAGACATCCCCGAGATCTGGACCCGGCTCGAAAGTGTTGGCCTGTCCACCACCGAAGCCTGCGGCGACGTGCCCCGCGTCATCCTGGGCTCGCCCGTGGCCGGCATCGCCAAGGACGAAATCATCGACCCCACGCCGCTGATTGCGGAGCTGGGCGAGCGTTTCATCGGCAACCCGCTGCTGTCCAACCTGCCCCGCAAATACAAAACGGCCATCACCGGGCACCCCAGCCAGGACGTGGTCCACGAGATCAACGACTTCGCGCTGGTGGGCGTCAAGCACCCCGAGCTGGGCATCGGCTACGACCTCTGGGCCGGCGGCGCCCTGTCCACCAACCCCATGCTGGGCAAGCGGCTGGGCGCGTTCGTGAAGCCGGAAGAGGCCGCCGAAGTATGGCTCGGCGTCACCAGCATCTTCCGCGACTACGGCTACCGGCGCATGCGCACCAAGGCCCGCCTGAAGTTCCTGATGGCCGACTGGGGCCCGGAGAAGTTCCGCCAGATCCTCGAAGACGAATACCTGGGCTACAAACTGGCGGACGGCCCGGCCGCGCCCAAGCCCACCACCCCCGGGGACCACATCGGTGTGCACGAACAGAAGGACGGCAAGTTCTTTATCGGCGCCACCCCGATGGCCGGCCGGCTGTCCGGTGCCGCGCTGGTCAAGCTCGCGGACACCCTCGAGGCCCGCGGCTCCTACCGCCTGCGCACCACCCCGCACCAGAAGCTTGTGGTTCTGGACGTTGCCAAGGACCAGGTGGAACCGCTCGTGGCAGAGCTGGACGCGCTGGGCCTCTCCGCCCGCCCGTCCGTGTTCCGCCGCGGCACCATCGCCTGCACCGGCATCGAATACTGCAAGCTCGCCATCGTGGAGACCAAGCTGACGGCGGCAACCGCCGTGGCCGAGCTGGAACGCCGCCTGGCGGACCTCGCCGGCTCCGGTGAACTGCCGCACGCACTCTCTTTGCACATCAACGGCTGCCCCAACTCCTGCGCCCGCATCCAGACCGCGGACATCGGACTCAAGGGCATGATGCTGCCAACGCCCGACGGCGATCCCACCCCCGGCTTCCAGGTCCACCTGGGCGGCGGGCTGGCTTCCAACGAACGCGAGGAAGCAGGC
The DNA here is from genome assembly GCF_001238605.1 of Arthrobacter sp. ZBG10. Taxonomy (NCBI): domain Bacteria; kingdom Bacillati; phylum Actinomycetota; class Actinomycetes; order Micrococcales; family Micrococcaceae; genus Arthrobacter; species Arthrobacter sp. ZBG10. The sequence continues at coordinate 86,708 of NZ_LFQH01000001.1, forward strand.
CTGGGACGCACCGTCCGCGGCCTCAAGGTGTACGTCAACGACCTGCCCGACTACGTTGAGCGCGTTGTCCGCACCTTCGTGGCCCAGCGTGCCGAAGGCCAGACCTTCGCCGAATGGGCCCACGCAGCAGATGAGGAGGCACTCCAGTGAGCACACACGTGGCACCTGCCAAACTCCGCTCCCACGATGAGCTGAAGGCCCTCGCCGAAGCCGGCGCCGCCGAGCTGGGCTGGGACGCCCCCGCCCGGGACGTCATCGCCTGGGTGGAGCGGAACTTCGAACTGCCCGCCGTGGCCGTGGCCTGCTCCATGGCCGACGCCGTCCTGCCGGCCCTCGTGGCCGACCAGCTTCCCGGCGTCGACGTCCTGTTCCTGGAGACCGGCTACCACTTCCCGGAAACCTACGCCACGCGGGACGAGGTGGCCGCGAACCTCCGCGTCAACGTGGTGGACGTGCTGCCCGAGACCACTGTGGAGCAGCAGGACCGGCTGCTGGGCAAGGACCTGTTTGCCCGGGACGCCGCCCAGTGCTGCGCGCTGCGCAAGGTGGGCCCGCTGCGCCGCACCCTGTCCGGCTACGAACTCTGGTTCACCGGAGTCCGCCGCGACGAGGCCCCCACCCGCACCAACACCCCGCTGGTGACCTGGGACGAGGCCAACGGCCTGGTCAAGGTCAACCCGGTGGCGGCCTGGACCTTCGACCAACTGGTCCAGTACTCCGATGACAACCTCCTTCCCGTCAACCCGCTGCTGTCCCAGGGCTACCCGTCCATTGGCTGCCAGCCCTGCACCCGGAAGGTGGCGCCGGGCGACGACCCCCGCGCCGGCCGCTGGGCAGGAACCGACAAGACAGAATGCGGACTTCACACATGAGCACACCCATCACAGCTGACGCCTGCGCAGCAGATGCCGCCCCTTTGCAGTCGACCCGGCTGAGCAGCCTGGACACCCTCGAATCCGAGGCCATCCACATCATCCGTGAAGTGGTGGCAGAGTTCGAGAAGCCCGCGCTGCTGTTCTCCGGCGGCAAGGACTCCGTGGTGATGCTGCACCTGGCCACCAAGGCGTTCTGGCCCGGCAAGGTACCGTTCCCCGTGCTGCACGTGGACACCGGGCACAACTTCCCTGAGGTCCTGGACTTCCGGGACCGCACCGTGGAGCGCCTGGGCCTGAAACTGGTGGTGGGCTCCGTGCAGGAATTCATCGACAGCGGCGAGCTCGCAGAGCGCGCCGACGGCACCCGCAACCCGCTGCAGACGGTCCCGCTGCTGGACGCGATCCAGCGGAACAAGTTCGACGCCGTCTTCGGCGGCGGCCGCCGCGACGAGGACAAGGCCCGCGCCAAGGAACGGATCCTGAGCCTCCGCGACGAATTTGGCCAGTGGGACCCGCGCAACCAGCGCCCCGAACTGTGGAACCTGTACAACGGCCGCCACACCGTGGGCCAGCACGTCCGCGCGTTCCCCATCAGCAACTGGACCGAGCTGGACATCTGGCGGTACATCGAGCGCGAGAACATCGAGCTGCCCGGCCTGTACTACGCCCACGAGCGTGAGGTTTTTGCCCGCGACGGCATGTGGCGCGCGGTGGGCGAGGTCAGCCAGCCGCTGCCCACCGAAAACGTCATCACCAAAACGGTCCGCTACCGCACCGTGGGCGACATGTCCTGCACAGGCGCCGTGGAATCCGACGCCTACACGGTGGCCGACGTGGTGGTGGAGGTTGCAGCCTCCACCCTGACCGAACGTGGCGCCACCCGGGCAGATGACCGCATCTCCGAGGCAGCCATGGAAGACCGCAAGAAGGACGGGTATTTCTAAATGAGCACCGAAACTTCACTCCTGGCCGCCGAGCTGGAGACAGCCCTGCCCACCACTTTGTTCCGGTTCGCCACCGCAGGATCGGTCGACGACGGCAAGTCCACTTTGGTGGGCCGGCTCCTGCACGACTCCAAGGCGATCCTTGCTGACACGCTCGACGCCGTGGCCCGCACCTCCGCGGACCGTGGCTTCGGCGGCGCCGCCGGCGGCATCGACCTGGCACTGCTCACCGACGGCCTGCGCGCCGAACGGGAACAGGGCATCACCATCGACGTGGCCTACCGCTACTTCGCCACCGACCAGCGCAGCTTCATCCTGGCCGACTGCCCCGGGCACGTCCAGTACACCAAAAACACGGTGACCGGCGCGTCCACGGCGGATGCCGTCGTCGTCCTCATCGACGCCCGCAAGGGTGTGCTGGAACAGACCCGCCGGCACCTTTCGGTGCTGCAGCTCCTGCGGGTGGCCCACGTGATCGTGGCCGTGAACAAGATTGACCTGGTGGACTTCAGCGAGTCCGTGTTCCGCGACATCGAAGCCGACGTGCAGAAGGTGGGCCGCGAGCTGGGCCTGGGCTCGGACGGGATCACCGACCTGCTGGTGGTTCCCGTGTCGGCCCTGGACGGCGACAACGTGGTGGAACGCTCGGCGCGGACCCCCTGGTACACCGGACCTGCCCTGCTGGAGGTCCTCGAAACCCTGCCGGCTGCCGACGAACTCGAAAGCCACCTGGAAAGCTTCCGCTTCCCGGTCCAGCTGGTGGTCCGGCCGCAGGGTGCGCTGGCTCCCGACGCCGTGGCCGCCGGGCTGGACGTGGAGGCCTACCGTGACTACCGCGCGTACGCCGGGCAGATCACCGAAGGCTCCGTCAAGGTGGGCGACCAGGTCTCCGTGCTCACGCCCGGCCAGGCCCCCCGCACCACCACGGTAGCGGGCATCGACTTTGCCGGCGCTGAACTGACCGAAGCCGCAGCGCCGCAGTCGGTAGCCATCCGCCTGGCGGACGAGTTCGACGTCGCCCGCGGCGACACCATCGCCGCCGCAGGGACCGTCCGCGAAGCTTCCGCCGACCTCTATGCAGCCCTGTGCTGGCTCTCGCCCAAGCCGCTCCGCGAGGGCGCCAAGGTGCTGGTTAAGCACGGTACCCGTACCGTGCAGGCGCTGGTCCGGAACGTCAGCGGCAAGCTGGACCTGGCATCGTTTCAGCTCGAGGCCGCCTCAACGCTGGAGCTCAACGACATTGGCCACGCGCAGCTCCGGCTCGCAGCGCCGCTACCACTGGAGAACTACCTGCACCACCGCCGGACCGGCGCGTTCCTGGTGATCGACCCCCTGGATGGCAACACTCTCGCCGCCGGCCTGGTCAAGGACCACCCGGGCGACCATGAGGACGAGCGCTACTCCATCTAAGCCGCCCGAAATCGCCGGAGCGCTGC
>NZ_LFQH01000010.1:0-53191 GCF_001238605.1 Arthrobacter sp. ZBG10
CGGTCACGGCGGCGGACCGGCTCTGGCATGGCCCGTTGCCGGACCCAGCAGGGTCCGCCGGATCATTTCCGTCCGAACCTCCACCGACAGGTCGGAGCGCGGTAAACAGCTCAGCAGCGCGGCGGCATGGCGCGCCGCAACCATGGACGCCGCCGCGCACGGGTCCCCCGCCGTAATTCCGCGGTGGGCGTCCGCGGCTGCGAGCGCTGCCAGATCGGCTGCGGCCGCTGCACGGCTGGCCAGCACCGCAGACTGGGCCAAGAGGAGGACCAGCGCGGTGGCAAGCATAACCACAACCGCAAGCCCCAAGGCCAGCACCGTCCCCGAGCCGCGCTCCCTGCGCTCATCCGTTGGATGAGCCCGTTTCTTTACCGTCGGCATGCCACCTCCTGAACAGGTTTTCTTCCTCCAAGGCCCCTCCTGGGGGCTTTGTTGACTGCTGCCGGCGTTGCTTCCACGCCGCACGGACGCGGTGTCCGCCTGCCTTGGTGCAGCTCTCATCTTCCCGACCGTGCGGAACCCGATCATTACCCGGTGGGCAGTCAGGGGCCCGGCCAGGTCCCAGTGACGTCGGGCACCCCACGCTCGCTCTGTGCCGAGGCAGTGGCTGTAAGGGTCCACGGGATGATCCCGCCCAAGGTGCCACCCACCCGGTCCGTGACTTTTACTCCCAACCAGCCGCCCTGGGACGATACGGACGTTGACGCTGAGGGCCCAGCCAGGGCGGCTACTGTCCCGCGGACCGTGTCCGGTCCATCGCCGCGGGCCAGTGCGCGGGCCCCGGCCCTGGCGCCCGCCTCCAGCCGCAGCTGGGTAATTCCTGCCGCCGCACCCGCAAGCAACATGGACAGCAAGGCAACCACGGCCGGCAGCGTGACGGCGAACTCGGCCGTGACACTGCCCCCGGAGCGGTCCCTGCACCCGCCAACTGCAGCCCCGCGGACCATCACGGAAGCGCCAATGCCGTCCGGATCAGGTTCAGCAAAAAACCCCGGACTTCATCGCTGCGGAGAATGAACACCAGCAGGCCGGCGAAGCCGACGGCGGCCAGGGTGGCTATGGCGTACTCCGCTGTGGCCATTCCGGCCTGGGCAAAAGCATTGCCGCAGCGCTGTCGCATCCGGGCAGTGCGTAGCCGGGGACCACTCATCAGCGTGTGGCGTGTCAGGCTGGCACCCGGATACAGCTCCACCACATTCTCCGGAAGATCGGCCCGGGCCGGCTCCTCCCCGGAACCCCTGAAGAGCTTTCCGCGCCGTCTCTCCCTTGCTCCGGGCGGCGGGCCGCCATTGGCATCGGAAGCGTTGGAATGTGGGTGGCGATGGTTCATGGCCATGTGCTTTCCTTCCGTGTTGCCGGTCGGATGACCGGCTCCCATCGAGTCTTCAGGGGCAGGCGTGCTGCTGAAAGGAGGCAATCGGGCTAAGTGGATAACCTGCCGCGGCCCGACTCTGTGGAGGACGGGACAGCGGCGTCCGCTCAGGCACCGGATGGCAGCAGTGCCAGCAGCACCGGAACGACACCGAGGCAAATGAAGGCCGGCAGGGAGCACAACCCCAGCGGGAGAACAAGCTTGACGCCCAGGGTCGCGGCGCGTTTTTCCGCCGCCCGGAAGCGTTCCCGCCGCAGCCTGGCCGCCTGGGCATAGAGAATGGCCGACGACGGCGCCCCGGTCAGGGCGGCGAATCCGAGGGCCTCCTGCAGGTCCAGGATTCCTTGGGGCCGGACGCCCGTACTCCCCCATGCGGTCCCCCAGTCGGCGCCCATTGCAAGGGCTGCGACCACCGGGCGCAGGGCCTGGAAATACATCGGGTCTGCTGAGGCGGCCACCAGCTCAAGGGCGCGCCCGATCCCGGCTCCCGCTTCGAGCATGGCCGCCACCAGCTCCAGGATCATGGCTGTGTCCGCCAGCCCTTCGACGCCACCGGGGGGACCCCTGCGGCGCGCCCCGCTGTCCCCATCAACAGTTCCAGGTGGCGGCCAGTTCCGGATCCAACGCCTTGACCGCCCGTTTCCGGACACACCAATCCAGGCCGCTACTGCGAGCACGGCAAAAAGTGCCAGCGCGGGAGCTTCGCCACTCATGGCTGTCCAGCACCGGCGGCAGCCGCCACCAGCCGTGCGGACCATAGCCTTCCAGCGACGGTAAGGCCGAGGCCGGCAGCCAACGTACCCAGCCCCAACGGTGTCTGCAGGAGGACAGACAAGGGATCGACTCCCAGCGCCGAGCCAAGGCCAAGCCCCAGGACGGGGAGCCACGTGAGCAGGCTGACTGTGGCCTTTGGGCTGGCCAGCGCCGTGTGCCGTGCGGCTTCTGCGTCGTCTTCGGCTTCCAGTTGCGCCGCGAACCTGGTGAGGACGTCGGCCAGAGGACAGCCGCTCGCTTCGGCAATGTCCAGGCACGCAGCCAGGTTCCACCAGATCCGGGTTTCGCTCCCCTGCCGGGGAAACACCTTCGGCAGTGCCCGGCGGAGCGCCGCGGACACGGGCATGCCGTCCAAAGCCGCGGCATGCGCCGCAGCCACCATGGCTGTTGAGCCTGCCGACAAGTTCCCACGCCCCCGTCCGCCGCTGCTGTCCTGGACCTTGGACAGTTCGTCCCAGATGCGCGCGGGGGCGCGTCCTCCTTTCAGCAGGGCTGCCAGCTGCTGGACCAGCAAGGTCATGGACGGGGACTGCATCGACTGGCTGCGGCCCGGCGGCCACCGCAAGCCGGAGCCAACCCTGACCACCGGGCCTGGCGGGTATGCGGCAAGCCGGGGCCCGGTTTGCCGGACACGGCGGATCCTCGCCCTCGCTCCATTTGGCGGCCGCAGGGTCAGTGCTGCAGCAAGGAAGAGCAGGACGGCGAGGGCCAGTTCCATCACACGAACTCCTGATCCAGCTCCAGCCGTCCGGCGAGGACAGCCCATCCCGGGCCCCGCACCGTCCGGCCGCCTTCCAGCCGCAGGGCTGGCGTCACCATGAGTCCGGCCGGCCCTGCTCCGATGATCCCCACGCACGTCACTGCCCTCCCCAGGGCAGTCCGGTCAAGATGGATGACCACATCCAGGGCGCTGTTGGCCTGCAGCCGCACTCCTTCCGGGCTCAGCCCGGCCAGTGCTCCCAAGGCCGTGAGCCGGGCCGGGATGGCGGCCGCAGCGTTCGCGTGAATGGTCCCCCCAGCGCCGCTGTGCCCGGTATTCATCGCCGCCAGCAGGTCCCGGACTTCCGCCCCGCGGCACTCGCCCACCACCAGCCTGTCGGGGCGCATCCGAAGTGCCTGGCGCACCAGCTCGCCCAGATCAACCATGCCGCCGCCCTCAACGTTCCCGTGGCGCGACTCCAGGGACACAACGTGGGGATGCACGGGATTCAGCTCCGATGCATCTTCGATGAGCACCAGCCGCTCAGCCGGAGCGCAAAGCCCCAGCAGTGTGGCCAGCAGCGTGGTTTTGCCTGACCCGGTCGCGCCGCTGATGAGGAAGTTCAGCCGGTTCCGCACCACTGCCTCAAGTACGTCCTGCAGGAGCCCGTCAAACATGCCTGCCAGCCGTAGTTCAGCCATACTGAACACCCGCTCCCTGCGGATCCGGATACTGAGCAGCGTGCCGGCAGTGGACACGGGCGGCAGGACCGCGTGGATCCGGTAGCCGCCCGGCAGCCGCACATCCACGCAGGGTGAGCCGTCATCCAACCGCCTGCCACCAGCAGCCACCATCCGGCACGCCAGTGCCCGGACCTGCGCCTCTCCATCGAAGTACACCCGTACCCGTTCAACACCCTGCCCCCGATCCACCCAGACCGACCCGGGACCGTTCACAAAGATGTCGGTGACTGCGGGATCACGGGTCAGCTCCTGCAGCGGGCCCAGCCCGTTCAGCTCCGCGCTGATCCGTTCGACGGCGGCCAGCGCGCCGGCAGTTCCCAGCAACCTGCCGGTGGCCTGCACCGCCGCAGCCACACGGGATGGTGTGACAGCCCCGGGATCCGCCATGACGGAAGCACGGACCGATTCGAGCAGGCCGGAATCCACCGATGGACCGGCGTCCTGCCTGCCTGCAGAAGGAGTCCCGGCCCGGCGGCCGGTTATTCCGCCCGACCAGGCTCGGCGCGCCTGCACTGCATCGCGGTCGCCTCCCTCCTCCCCTCCCCAAGGCTCGGCCCGTTCCCTCACGGTCCTTCCTCACCGGGCAGGCCGTCGCCCAGGCCATCCAAAACCGCGGCCGTAAAGGCCCTGACGCGGCGACGCCTGCCCAGGCCCAGAAGCCGGCCCGACTCGGTTGCCGCAGCCACGCCGCGCACGTCCGGTAACCGGCCGTGCGCCGGGAGCCCCACGGCATCGGAGATCTGCAACGCGTCCAGGTCTGCCCCGCGCCGGCTCCGGATCAATAGCGAAGCCTCCACTGGTGGCAGTTCGTGAAGCAACCGGACAGCAGCCACGGCCGCTTTCAGCTGGGCCGGGACCACCACCATGATGCGGTCGCAGTCCCAGGCGAAAGTCCGCAACGGACCGGAGCCCCGGCCGATGTCCACCACCACCAATTCGTAGCCCCGGCGGGCCGCTTCCAAAACACCCGCCGTGGTTGCCGGTGGCACAGACACTGGTTGCTCCCGGCTGGCGGGCCAGGACAGGAACGCGAAACCTCCGCAGACGGGCAGCGCGTCCGCCAGTTGGGCGGAGTCGATGCTGCCGCGCGCCTCGGCAAGATCAGGCCAGCGGAGGCCCGGCGATTCCTCGGCCGCAAGGGCGAGTTCCAGCCCGCCACCCCACGGATCGCCATCCACCAGCAGCACCCTTGCCCCCAGGGCTGCTGCCGCCTGCGCAATCCAGATGGCGGCGGTGGTTGCCCCGGCCCCGCCGCAGCCTCCTGTCACCCCGAGGACCAAACCGCCGGGTCCCGGGGCCCGCGCCCGGCTGAGATGGCCGGCAAGCCAGGCGGCAGCATCCGGAAGGACGGCAACACGCTCGGCCCCCAAGGCCGCGGCCAGGTGCCAGAGGCTGTCGCCTTCCCCGTCCAGCCCGATGACGACGGCTGGCGCCCTGCGCCGCGGCGGCAGCGCCCTGATATCGCTTCCCACGAGTACCGAGTGCACCTGGTCCCAGTAGCGCGCGGCCTCTCCTGAATCCGCTGCGATCCGAAGATGGGCGCCCGCTGCTGCAGCGATCCGCTCCACTTCCGCCCGCAGAAAGCCGGATCCGGTGAAAAGCAGTACCTCCCCTGCTTCCCCGGGCAGCCACACACCCGCCGGCTCATCGCTGTCCTGTGGACGGGAGCGGGTCCGGCCCCGGAGGCTGGTCCCAAAAAATCCGGCCGAACCCGACGCTGCGGACCGTCGTGCGGCGGTCTCGGCAGGTTCGCCAGATCCAGCAGGTCCAGCGGGTGCCATCCGAACGTGGGCGCCGGACGCGTCAACGCTGCCGCCTGTGGTGGGAAGTTCCGAAGTCCCTGATCCCGGGTGGGGCGGACCCAACTGGTGCTTGCTCATGACTGCCACTTTCCACCGAAATGCACACACCCGGCAGGTGCCCCTGCCCCTATGTGGAAAACCCGCGCCGCAGCGCCGGCCACCCGCGCCCCAACCCGAGCCACCGATCAGGAACCCCCGCCGGACAGGGCACAATTGGAGCATGTACCTGCTGCTCGCCGCCCACCCCAACGGCGCGTCACTGCAGGAGCTCACCCAGGCAGGCGATCCACTGCCAGCCAATCCGGAACCGCAGCTGATCCCCGCAGCGGAACTGGCCGCCGTCGTCCGCGGCCTGGAAAACAACACACCGGGCGGGCAGGCGCCCCGCTGGATCTGGCACCGCACCCAGGACTGGTACCCGGCGCTTCTCGGTGCAGGGGTGGAGCTGGAACGCTGCTACGACTTGTCCTTGTGCGGCAACATCCTGGCTTTCTCGGAGTTCACCGCCCACACGGCGTATGCGAAAAGTGCCGACCGGACGCCCGCCGAGGACACCCTTCTCCCGCCCAAAGCGTTACTGCCGCCTCCTCCCCCGGCAGACCAGGGCGCCCTGTTCGAGGACCCCGGCACCAATGCCACGCCACGATTCACGCCTGATGAGCTGCGGCTGGAATACGCGGCCCAACAGGACACCCTGGCGCAGGCCGGCACGGAGGATAACCGGCGCAACCGGCTTTTCCTGCTGCTTGCTGCCGAATCCGCGGCGGCCATGATCGCCGCCGAAATGCAGCACGCGGGTGTTCCGTGGCGGGAGGACCTGCACGAGGATCTGCTGGCAGGCTACCTCGGCCCGCGCCCTGCCGCCGGCCGCCGCCCCGTAAAGCTCGAACAGCTGGCCGGCGAACTGCGCGGGCTGCTGAACGCTCCCGGTTTGAACCCCGATTCACCGCAGGAGCTGATGCGCGCCCTGCACCGCAGCGGCATCGAGGTCAAAAGCACCCGGCAATGGGAACTGAAGGAATCCAACCATCCCGCCATCGGCCCCTTGCTGGAATACAAAAAGCTTTCCCGGCTGCATTCGGCGAACGGCTGGGCCTGGCTGGACGCCTGGGTTGCCGGCGGCCGGTTCCGGCCCGAATACGTGGTGGGCGGTGTGGTGTCGGGCCGCTGGGCCTCACGGGGCGGCGGCGCCCTGCAGATTCCGCGCCAGGTCCGAGGCGCCGTCCACGCCAATCCGGGCCACAAGCTGATCGTTGCTGACGCCTCGCAGCTTGAACCCCGGGTCCTGGTGGCCCTGGCCCAGGACACGGTGATGGCCGAGGCCGCCCGGGACCAGGACCTGTATGCCGGGATCGCGGCCAAGGGTTTCGGCGGCGACCGCGCCAAAGCCAAAATGGCCCTGCTGGGGGCCATGTACGGGGCCACCTCCGGGGAGGCCGGCCGGCTGATGCCGCAGCTCGCCCGGACGTATCCGCGCGCTGTGGACTTTGTGGAACGCGCCGCCCGTTCAGGTGAAGCGGGCGGAACCGTCACCACCCGGCTGGGCCGAAGCAGCCCGCCACCATCTCCCCTGTGGTACCGGAGCCAGCAGTCCACCACCGCCGAGGAACAGCGCCGCGCCGAGTCCATTGCCCGTTCACGAGGGCGGTTCACCCGGAATTTTGTGGTCCAGGGCTCCGCCGCGGATTGGGCGGCGTGCTGGCTCGCGGAATTACGACGGCGGCTGCGCACCATCCGGGCGGACGGTGCGGCCGGGGCGGAACTCGTCTTTTTCCTGCACGACGAAGTGATGGTCCACGCACCGGAAGCGGCGGTGGGGGCGTGCATCCAGGCCATCGAGGACGCCGCCAGCGCCGCCAAGGAGCTGCTGTTCGGCCGGATTCCGGTGGAATTTCCGGTCAGCGTAGCCGTGGTGGACTCCTACGACAACGCCAAGTAGTCAACACGCGCCGGATGCTACGGAACCCGGAGTAACCTACCGGGCGGTAGCTCGACGGGCACTGTGACGCCCACTACAGTTTGTACTGGCGACTGATGCAGACCGGTGCTGCGATGACGTATGCAATGACGCACACAGGAGGTCCGGTCGATGGCTGGCAGATTCGAAATTCACCGGGTTGGCGACAACTCGTACAGGCTGCGGCTCACCGACGCAGAGGGCAATACGGTGGCCGTCTCACCGAACTTCAAGTCCCTGGCTACGCTCCGGGACGGCGTCAAGGCCATGCGGGAAAATGCAGCCACCGGAATTGTGGTGGACCTGCGCCAGCAGCAGGCCTGACCGGTACCGGAACAAGCCGGCCGGGGAACCAGCCGTCACCCGTCCATCGGGTGCAGCCGGTCATGGTCCCACGGGACGGCCCAGCCAAGCTGGTCAAAGAGCCCGCTCAGGACAATGCCGGTGAAACCCCACACCACCACCCCGTTAACCACAAACGCCGGGCTGTCGAAGGTCCGGCCTGCACGGTGCACGGTGGCCATGGCGCGGTTGTCCGGGTCCAGCAGGTCGCGCACCGGTACCCGGAAAACCTGGGCTGACTCGCCGTAGTCAACGACGTGCACGGGCGAGGGTGCCTGCCACCAGCCCAGCACGGGCGTCACCAGGAAGTTGCTGTACGCCAGTCCGAGCTGCTGCAGGGTACCCAGCACTTCGACGCCGTCCGGGTCCAGTCCCGTTTCCTCCTCGGCTTCCCGCAGTGCCGCCGCCACCGCTGATTCCCCCGCGTCCAGGCCGCCGCCGGGGAAGGCAACCTGCCCCGGATGGGAGCCCAGGGTGTGGGCCCGCTCCAGCAACAGCACATCGAGGTCTGCCGGCGCCAAGGGCTTGCCGGATACGGCCGGAACATCGTCCAACTGTCCGAACAGCATCAGCACCGCGGCTTCGCGGGCGGTCTGCGCATCAACTGTCAGTGCAGCCCACCGCGGATCCGGTGCGGGGTTTGTGCCGCCGGCAACCCGCCTGGCAAGATCCATCAGGTCGTTGCGGGCGCTCAAGGGTTCCTTCTCTGGGATTCCATCCGGATTTCGGCAGCATTGCCCGTCTCCGCCAGCAACCGTTCCAGCAGTGCCTCACTGCCGGGCGCCAGCTCATATTTCAGGAGCTTGGCTGCCTTGACCGGATCCATCTCGCCCAGGCCGTAACTGGGGCACCAGTTGGCGACCGGGCAGGCCCCGCAGGCAGGCTTCCGGGAGTGGCAGACGCGGCGGCCGTGGAACACCACGCGGTGGGACAGCATGGTCCAGTCCTTGGGTTCGAAGAGCTCCGCCACGTCCGATTCGATCCGCACAGGATCCTCGGACTGCGTCCACCCGAACCGCCGGGACAGCCGGCCGAAGTGCGTGTCCACCGTGATCCCCGGAACACCGAACGCGTTGCCCAACACCACGTTTGCCGTCTTCCGGCCCACCCCGGGGAGGGTCACCAACGCATCAAGGCGGCCGGGGACCACGCCGTCGTATTCGTCCACCAGCCGGGTGGCAAGGGCCAGGAGGTTCCGTGCCTTGGCCCGGAAGAATCCGGTGGGCTTGATGATGGCTTCAAGCTCTTCGGCTTCGGCCTCCGCCATGGCCTGGGGGTCCGGGAACCGGTTAAAGAGCAGCGGCGTGATCTGGTTGACCATCACGTCGGTGGTTTGCGCGGACAGCACGGTGGCCACCAGCAGCTCAAACGGATTGCGGAAGTCGAGTTCGGCATGGGCGTACGGATACTTCTCCGCCAGTGCCCTGTTGATGCGCCGCGCCCGCCGTTTCAGGGCAAGCACCGACTCGGACGAAACCACCGGCATCCCGGTGGCTTGCCCTGCGGCTGGCGGAACCGCCGCCGGTGTTTTCGCAACCCGGGGCGCGGCCATGGAAGTTAGCCGCGCTCGATGTTGCTGAGGTCGCGAAGGATACCCAGCCGGCCGTCGGTGTGCTGGACCAGGAACTCGTTCCCTCGGTCCTCCAGGGCCAGGACCCAGCCGCCGGGTTCGATCACAAATGCCGGTTCGCCGGAACGGGGATCGAACGCGGTGCGGTGCTGGGCCACGGCGAACCAGAAGGCCTCGTGGGCAGGCTGGTCGTCCTGCTCTTCGGGCCGGTTCGCGGGATCCACGGTGGCGCCGATGGGCTCATCGCGGCGGACCTGCTGATGCACTGCGGTGGCTGCCGGCGGCTCCGTGCGCTGCCCGGCCGGGTCCCCGGGGGCGGACGAACCGGCGGCGGCCGGCGTGCTGGCCGGAAGTACGCCGGTGGCGGGGGCCGCGGACGCGTTGGCGGCAGCAGAACCGTGATGGTGGGGTTCGTCTGCGGTGGCAGCTGCGGGGCGGACGACGTCGGCGGCCTGGGTCGCGGGTCCTGAGTCACCGGAGGTGCGTCCGGCCTGCGCGGCGGTACCGGATGCGGAGGGGACGGATGCGGCGGATCCCGCTGCTGCGGCGGACGAGGCGCCGATGCTGCCGGCAGTTGCACCGGTGGAGGCAGCGGGCGCAGCGGGCGCGGCGGCACCGGCCGCAGCCGCCGCGGCAGGACCATTGCTGGATCCGGCAGCCGGTACAGCGGACGAACCCGAGCCGGACCCACCAAACACTTTTCCACCCAGGCCCGGCGTGGTGGAACCGGCCGGGGTGGCGCCTGCGGTGGTCGAACCGGTGCCCGTTTTGGTGACGGCCTCAGGCTTCGGGGCCTTGGGGGTGCGGGGCTTCTGAACCGGCACGGCGGCCTCGCGGGCCACCACGTGGGCGGGCGCTTCGGCGCGGCCCTTGAAGTCAGCGGAGATGTACGGCAGGAACCGGCCCAGCACCGTGGCGGCAAAAAGGATCAAGGCGCCGATCAGGCCCACAAGGAACACCGGGGCGTAGCTGCTGGCTGCGGCCAGGAAGAAGAAGGCCACCGCAAAGGAGGCCACCACGGATGCGAACTGGTCGATGGACAGCGAGCCCACCCGGATCCTGGTGGTTGGCGCCAACCGGCGGGAGGCGAAAAGCGCGCTGACGCCCAGCGGAAGGACGATGCCCAGGCCCAGGAAAAAGAGGTTGTTCAGGTTCCACAGGTTCAAGCCGCCGAATATTGGCAGCAGTGAGGCGACGAACATGACCAGCGTGGCAGCAAAGACAGCGAGGTCCCGGACGGTGAACGGACCCGTCACTGCCTGGTTGGCGTCCTTGCCGGCCACCGGGTTGACCGTACCGGACGGGTTTCCGGTCTGCCCACCGGGCGCTGCGCTGCCCGCTGGACCTGCGCCGGGCCCTGCTTTCGTCTCGGGGCCGGTCTTTTGGCCGAAGCTCTGCTGGTTCATTTGTCTCTCCTTAGCGTGGCGGCGCCAGGGTCCGGGGGAACCCAGATGGCGCCGTCGTGGCAGCGGATCCGCAGCGGCGGGCCCTGGCAGGGCCCCGCCGAAGCGCACTGCAGTAAAGTCACGATTCCATCTCAGCCTAGCCAACAGCCCACCTGTTCACTAGCTGGCCACGCGCCGCCACGGATGCCAAAAAAATTCGCCGCCAACACCATTCACCGCTTAATGGCTGCCGCTCGCGGGCCGGGCTGTGACACGGCACACAGGGCCCGGCATCAAGCATTACGCTTGATTCCGGAACAGCTCTTTGCGGGATGCCCGTGACTGGCCCGTGCCCAGTGCCGCGCAACGGCCGGACCCGGCCTGCCCGGTGTCCCGCGCAGCAAAGATCGATGAATGATGAGGTTCACATGTCCCAGGACACTCCAAGCTCCACGGCCACCGCTCCGGCAGGCCAGCAACAGGGCGATGCTTTCGAAAACCTGCTGCACGAGACCCGCACCTTCCCGCCCAGCCCGGAGTTCGCCGCCGGCGCCGTGGTCTCCGCGCAGGAATACGAGGATGCCGCAGCGGACCGGCCCGCGTTCTGGGCCAGGAAGGCCCGTGAACTGCTCACCTGGGACAAGGACTTCACCGAGGCCCTGGACTGGTCCAACCCGCCGTTCGCGAAGTGGTTCGTGGGAGGCGAAGTCAACGCCGCCTACAACGCGCTGGACCGGCACGTGGAAAACGGCCTGGGCGATCGCGTTGCCATCTATTTTGAGGGCGAACCCGGCGACACCCGCACCTACACCTACGCGCAGCTCACCGAGGAAGTAAAGAAGGCCGCCAACGCCTTCGAGTCCCTGGGTGTGGCCAAGGGCGACAGGGTGGCCGTGTACCTCCCCATGATCCCGGAAGCCGTCATCACCCTGCTGGCCTGCGCCCGGATCGGGGCCGTCCACTCGGTGGTGTTCGGCGGCTTCTCGGCGGATGCGCTCCGCTCCCGGATCGATGACGCCGAAGCAAAACTGGTGGTCACCGCGGACGGCACGTACCGCCGCGGCAAGCCCAGCGCCTTGAAGACGGCAGTGGACCAGGCCCTCGCCGCCGATGGCCACACCGTGCAGAACGTGGTGGTGGTCAAGCGCAACGGCCAGGACGTGGACTGGCACGAAGGCCGGGACCAGTGGTGGGCGGACACCGTGGAAACGGCATCCACCGAGCACACCGCGGTGGGCCATGATTCCGAGCACCCGCTGTTTATCCTTTACACCTCCGGCACCACGGGCAAGCCCAAAGGCATCCTCCACACCACCGGCGGCTACCTGACCCAGACCGCCTACACGCACCGGGCGGTGTTCGACCTGCATCCGGAAACGGACGTGTACTGGTGCACGGCCGACGTCGGCTGGGTCACCGGGCATTCCTATGTCGCCTACGCCCCGCTCATCAACGGCGCCACGCAGGTGATGTATGAAGGCACCCCCGATTCCCCGCACCAGGGCCGCTGGTGGGAAATCGTGGAGAAGTACAAGGTCTCCATCCTCTACACGGCGCCCACGGCCATCCGCACGTTCATGAAGTGGGGCCGGGACATCCCGGACAAGTACGACTTGTCTTCCCTCCGGCTCCTGGGGTCCGTGGGGGAATCCATCAACCCCGAGGCATGGATGTGGTACCGGAAGGTCATCGGCGGGGACCGGACCCCCATCGTGGATACCTGGTGGCAGACCGAGACGGGCGCCCAGATGATCGCCCCGCTCCCGGGAGTCACGGCCGCGAAGCCCGGCTCCGCCCAGGTTCCGCTGCCCGGCATCGCCGTGGACGTGGTGGACGAGATGGGCCAGTCGGTCCCGAACGGACACGGCGGCTTCCTGGTGATCCGCGAACCCTGGCCGGCCATGCTGCGTGGCATCTGGGGCGACCCCGAACGCTTCAAGGAAACCTACTGGTCCCGTTTCGAGACCATGTACTTCGCCGGGGACGGCGCCAAAAAGGACGAGGACGGCGACATCTGGCTCCTGGGCCGCGTGGATGACGTCATGAACGTCTCCGGCCACCGGCTTTCCACTACCGAGATCGAATCTGCCCTGGTCTCGCACCCCGCTGTTGCCGAGGCAGCCGTGGTGGGTGCCGCTGACGAGACCACAGGCCAGGCCGTTGTTGCGTTTGTCATCCTCCGCGGGGATGCCGTGGACGACGGCGACGCCACGGTCCAGGAGTTGCGGAACCACGTGGGCAAGGAAATCGGTCCGATCGCCAAACCGAAGAACATCCTGGTGGTCCCGGAGCTGCCCAAAACCCGCTCCGGAAAAATCATGCGGCGACTCCTCAAGGACGTTGCCGAAGGCCGCGACCCGGGGGACGCCACCACCCTGGCGGACAACACGGTGATGCAGCAGATCGCAGCTTCACTCAAAAAGTAACACCCGCAGCATGGCGCCGGCGGGCCGCCACAGCGGCCCCTTGATCCCCGTCAGGACGGCGATCAAGGGGCCGCTGCCTTTTGTGACGATTCAAAAATTTCCCGACGCCAAAGTGTTATTTCCCGTGCTTCCATGTTCGCTTTTGAGAGGTTATAGTCAGGTCGTGTGAGGTGTCTCACACACGGCTATTTTTCAAGGGAGAGAACATGGCTTCAAAGTTTGATGCGTCGGCGGCTGCTTTTCCCAGCAGGCGGACCATCCTCAAAACGGTCGGGGTCGGTGCAGCCGGACTTGCCGGTATCCCGTTCCTGGCAGCATGCACCGGCGGCAGCGGCCCCTCCGCATCGGGCAGCAGCTCCTCCGGTTTGACGTTCGGCTCCGGCTCCTCGGACGATGTGCCCAAGCGGGCCTACCAGGCCGTCGCCGACGCCTTCACGGCCAAGAACAGCAAGGCCGTCACCATCAACACCGTGCCGCACAACGATTTCCAGAACAAGATCAACTCCTACCTGCAGGGTTCCCCGGACGACACGTTCACCTGGTTCGCCGGCTACCGCATGCAGTACTACGCCGAAAAGGGCCTGCTGGCCCCCATCGATGATGTTTGGGAGAGTGTCGGGGCCAACTACTCCGACGCCCTGAAGAAGGCCTCCACCGGACCTGACGGCAAGATGTACTTCATCCCCAACTACAACTACCCGTGGGGGTTCTTCTATCGGAAGAGCCTCTGGACCGAGAAGGGCTACGAGGTCCCCGAGACCTTTGATGCACTCAAGGCGCTGGCCACCAAAATGAAGGCGGACGGGATCATTCCCATCGGCTTCGCTGACAAGGACGGCTGGCCCGCCATGGGCACGTTCGACTACATGAACATGCGGCTCAACGGCTACCAGTTCCATGTGGACCTCTGTGCCCACAAGGAATCCTGGGACCAGC
The DNA here is from genome assembly GCF_001238605.1 of Arthrobacter sp. ZBG10. NCBI lineage: Bacteria > Bacillati > Actinomycetota > Actinomycetes > Micrococcales > Micrococcaceae > Arthrobacter > Arthrobacter sp. ZBG10. Next base: position 14,008 of record NZ_LFQH01000010.1, read on the forward strand.
CCAAGGTCAGCTCCGTCTTCGAAACGTGGGCCGAACTGCTCCCCTTCCAGGATCCGGCAGCACTGGGCCAGACCTGGCAGGACGCCGCCAAGGCCCTGGAAGCCAAAAAGACGGGAATGTACCTGCTGGGCTCCTTCGTGACCCAGCAGTTCACCGACCCGGCTGTCCTGGCCGACATCGATTTCTTCGCGTTCCCGGAGATCGCCATGGAAGGCCGCGACGCCGTCGAAGCCCCCATCGACGGTTTGCTGCTGTCCAAGAAGGGCGGCGAGAACCAGACCGCCCGCGACTTCATGGCGTTCCTCGGCACCGCCGAGGCCCAGGACGCCTACGCCGCCGTGGATGCGTCCAACATCGCCACCGCCAAGGGCACGGATACGTCCAAGTTCTCGCCGCTGAACAAAAAATGCGCCGACACCATCGCCGATGCGAAGTACATCAGCCAGTTTTTTGACCGGGATGCCCTCCCGGCCATGGCGAACAACGTGATGATCCCTGCCCTGCAGGCCTTCATCAAAGACGGTTCCATGGACGTCAAGAACCTCGAGGCCCAGGCCAAGACCCTCTACGCCGCCCAGTAGTTCCACCGCCGGCAACCGGGTCCGGTTGCCGGCGTGCACCTGACAGACAGAGGGAAGACTTCCATGAGCACCACAGCACGAGAACTGATTCCGCCGGAATCCCGGGAGCCGTCCGGGGCTCCTGCACGCAGGACCAAAAGCGGGCGCGTCCGCCGGCTCTCCACCCGGGACAAAGTGGTCCTGTCCCTGATGGTGGGCATCCCCACCCTGATCGAACTGATGCTGGTGTGGCTGCCCATGCTGATGTCCGTGGGGCTGAGCTTCACCCGCTGGAACGGCCTGGACCTGGGCAATATCCGGCCCGCCGGCGTCGACAACTACCAATACATCACCCAGGACTACCCGCCGTTCTGGCCGGCAGTCCAGCACAACCTGCTGTGGCTGTGCTTCCTGGCGCTGGTGGCCACCCCGCTGGGCCTGCTCCTGGCTGTCCTCCTGGACCAGAACATCCGCGGCAGCAAGATCTACCAAAGCATCTTCTTCGCCCCCGTCATGCTGTCGCTGGCCCTGATCGGCATCATCTGGCAGCTCTTCTACCAGCGGGACAACGGGCTGCTGAACTTCCTGCTCGGAACGGCCGGCACCCCGCAGGCAGTGGACTGGTTCGGGGATTCATCGGTGAACATCTGGGCCGCCATGATCGCCGCCACCTGGCGCCACGCCGGCTACGTGATGCTCCTGTACCTGGCCGGGCTCAAAGGCGTGGACCCCAGCCTCAAGGAAGCCGCCTCCATTGACGGCGCCAACGCGTACCAGACGTTCTTCCGCGTGGTGTTCCCCGCCATGCGCCCCATCAACATCGTCATTGTGGTCATCACCATCATCGAATCGCTGCGCGCGTTCGACGTGGTCTACGTGATCAACCGCGGCACCAACGGCCTGGAAATGCTCAGCGCGCTGGTAATCCAGAACCTGGTGGGTGAAGGCCAGGTGATCGGCGTGGGCTCTGCATTGGCAGTGGTTCTCCTGGTCATCTCCCTCGTCCCCATCGTTTTCTACCTCAGCCGCACCTTCGGCAAGGAGAGCAAAGAATGAGCACCACCGCAACCCGCGCCACCACGCGCCAGGGCGCTGCCGGCCGGTCCGGCAACCGGGCCAAACGCCACTACGGAACGCACATCTTCCTGACGGTCCTGGCCATCATGTGGCTGGTTCCGCTGGGCTGGTCCGTTTTCACCGCCCTCCGGCCGGTGGCCTCCACCAACGAGCACGGCTACTTCAGCCTGGCCGGAGCCTTCAACTTCGACAACTTCATCCAGGCCTGGACCCAGGGCGGCTTCTCCACCTACTTCCTGAACTCGGTGATCATCACCGTTCCGGCCGTGCTGCTGACGCTCTTCTTCGCCTCGCTCATGGCGTTCGCCGTCAGCCGGGTCAGCTGGAAGTTCAACATCACGCTGCTCATCATGTTCACCGCCGGCAACCTGCTCCCGCCGCAGGTCCTGGCAGCGCCGTTGTTCGAAATGGCCAAACATTTCGAGGTGCCGTATTCGTTCAGCGATTCGGGCAACATGCTCAACACCTACATTGTGGTGATTGCCGTCAACACTGCGGTCCAGATGGGGTTCTGCACCTTTGTGCTGTCCAACTACATGAAGGCCCTGTCCGCCGACCTTACCGAGGCTGCCCTGGTGGACGGTGCCGGCATCTGGCGACAGTACCGCGAAATCATCATGCCGCTTTGCCGGCCTGCGTTCGCCGCCCTGGGCACCCTGCAGGTCATCTTTATCTACAACGACTACTTCTGGCCGCTGCTGTTCATCCAAAGCGGCAATCGGCTCCCGATCACCACGGCCATCAACAACCTGCAGGGCCAGTTCCTGAACAACTACAACCTGCTGGCCGCCGGCGCCGTTATCACCGTCATCCCCACGCTGGTGATCTACCTCGTGCTCCAGCGGCACTTTGTTGCGGGGCTGACTCTCGGTTCCAGCAAGGGGTAGACCAAGATGGAAGGTAACGGGGAAAGCACTTCCCCACCCGCAGCCCGAAAGGAACCCCATGCTCCCCGCAGCACGCCACCAGGCCATCGTGGACGCCGTCCAGCGAGAACGGGTGGTCCGCGTGTCCGATCTCGCCCAGCAGCTGGGCGTCTCGCTCATGACGGTCCGGCGGGACATCGAGGTGCTGGAAGACGTCGGGAAACTGGAGCGGATCCACGGCGGCGCAAAGCTTCCGGGGGATGCCAGTACCCATGAGCCGGGGTTCGAGCTCAAGTCCACCCAGCTGACAGCGGAAAAACGGGCCATTGCCGTGGAGGCTGCCGGGCTGGTCCATGAGGGAATGGCGGTGGGACTTAGCGCCGGGACCACCACGTGGGCGCTGGCCAAGGAACTGGCCGGCGGGCCCAGGATCACCGTGGTGACCAACTCGGTGCGCATCGCGGACCTGTTCCACCACTCCGCGGCAGCGGGCCCGGCCCGTTACGCCTCCACGGTGATTCTGATCGGAGGCGAGCGGACGCCGTCGGACGCCCTGGTGGGGCCCATCGCCACCGGGGCGCTGAAACAGCTGCACCTGGACATCCTGTTCCTTGGCGTCCACGGTATGGACCCCGACGCGGGCTTCACCACGCCCAACCTGCTGGAGGCCGAAACGGACCGCGCATTTGTGGCGGCCTCCCGCAAGGTGGTGGTCGTGGCCGACCACACCAAGTGGGGCACCCAGGGCATGAGCACCATCGCCGGCCTGGAGGAAGCGGATGAAATCATCAGCGATCCAGGGCTCGGCACGGAAGCCCGGCGCGTGCTGCAGGAAAAAGTGGGCCGGCTGCGGCTCGCCGGCTCAGGCAGCGCTGCCAAGGCGGGATGAGATCGCGGAGCCCAGGAGCAGGACCCTGAACGTCCGTTCGGTGGCTTCCTGCAGGAGGGCAGCGCCCTCGGCAACAGCCCTGTCCAGGTCCATGGGAATGGGAATGATCCCGGCAATCGCGTCGATGCCTGCCGCATGGACGTCGGTGGCGTTCCTGCCGATCGAACCGGCAAAAGCGAGAACGGGGACGCCTGCGCGTTGCGCGCGCTTGGCCACTTCCGCGGGCACCTTTCCCCGTGGTGTCTGAAAGTCGATGGCCCCCTCTGCGGTAACCACCAGGTCCGCGGCAGCGATGCCCGCGTCCAGGTCAACCCCGGCCAGCCCGGAATCCAGCAACAGGTCAAAACGGGGCACCAGCCGGGCACCCACAGCGGCGAGGCCGGCACCCAGCCCGCCGGAGGCGCCCGTACCCGGCCCGGTCCGCAGGTACTCCTCGGAAACCCCCGTGGTCCGGGACAACAGGGCGGCCCAGCGGTCCAGCCCGGCGGACAGCACTTCAACCTGCTCCGGCCCGGCACCCTTCTGGGGCCCAAACACCCGGGCCACTCCCCCGGGCCCGCACAAAACGTTGTAGGGGTTCAGGGCAAGTTCCATCGTGCACCCGGCCAGCCGCGGATCCAGGCCGGAGAGGTCCAGGACTTCTGCGCCGGTCAGGGCCGCACCGCCCTCGGCGATCTCCGCGCCGTCCGCACCCAGGATCCTGGCGCCCAGGGCACGCAGGGCACCGGCGCCGCCGTCGGACGTTCCCGAGTCCCCGCAGCCCACCACGATCCGTTCGGCGCCCTGGTCGAGTGCGGCAAGAATCAGCTCCCCCACCCCCCGCGTTGTGGTGGTCCCTGGATCGCGGAGATCGGCGGGAACCAGCCGCAGGCCGGCGGCTGCTGCCATTTCCACCACTGCCGTGGGTCGGTCCGATCCGCCCAGGACTGCGAAATACGATTCGACGGCGGCGCCCACCGGTCCGGTGACCCTGGCCCGGATGATCTTGCCGCCGGTGGCATCGGCCAGCGCTGCCGCTGTGCCTTCACCGCCGTCGGCCATGGGAATGGCGGTGATGTGGACTCCGGGGATAACGCGCCTGATGCCGGCGGAAATGGCCGCGGCAACTTCAACGGCATCAAGGCTTTCCTTGAAACCGGACGGGGCAACCAGGATTCGCTGGGGAACTGACATAACCATGAGGGCACCTTTACCTAGGGTTGTGCGGGAGTGAACAGCGGCAGGCCCAGGAGGGGCCACACTGTAAAGCTGAAGAGAATAACGACGGCGGCGCTCACGGGGGCCAGCCACGCTGACAGCCGGAGGAGGTCGGCCGGGTCGTAGTTCGGTTCACCGTTGGTTTCGGCGAAGATCGCCACCGGCTTGGCGGAACTGGTGAGGGTGTGGCAGAACCCGGCGGCGGCGGTGGAGGCGAATGCTGCCGCCATTGGTTCCACCCCCATCGGCCCTGCAGCGGCGATCACAATGGGGATCAGCACCGCAGACCGGGCGGACCGGGATTGGATCACCAGGTGCGCGGCAGTGGAAATCAGCACCACTGCGACCACAAAAACGTACGGCTTGGCCGCGCCGAGGAACGCTACCGGCCCCAGGGTGGACTGCGCCAGCCAGTGGGCGGCGCCGGACGTCACCAGGGCGGACCCCAGCGCCAACGTGGCAGCCATGAACAGCAGCATGGACCACGGCACCTTTTTCAGGGCCGCTCCCAATTTCACGGAACCATAGCGGGGCGAGCTGACTACCAGGGCACCCATCAGCGCCACCAGGGCAGGGTCCAATCCGTGGATGGGTTCGGTGCACCACAGCGTCACCACGGCGGCCAGCAGGAACAGCGAACGTTGCTCGTCGATGTCCAGTGGCCCGGTGATCCGGGTCCCGGTCCCGGTGCCGGTGCCGGTGCCGTGCTGCAGGGTGTCCGTGCTGATGTCCAGGCGCAGGGCACGGTCCGCGGGGCCGGTGAAGAGCCGGAGCACCAGTTCAGTGGCCAGGAAGGAGGCGGCCAGGGCCAACGGCAGGCCCAGCAGCAGCCAGGACGCGAAATCGAAACCCTGGAACCCGGCAGACTGCAGCACCTGGCTGGTGATCAGGTGGGCTCCCGCGCCGAGGAACGAGGCCACTGCCGAGAGCAGGATGACGGTGGGAAACAGGATCGCCAGCATCCGCACCACCCGGGGCCGGTCCTTCAGGGCGGCCCGGAGGGACAGGAAGATGGGCAGCGCAAGCGCCGCGCGGCCTGAGGTGGCGGGGATGGCAAACGCCGTGACCACCAGGCCCAGGCTGGACAGGTAGGCCAACTGCCGGACGGAACGTGCGCCGGAAACAATGAACGCAGCGCCGCGGGCTGCCAATCCGGTGGCGGCCACAGCACCTGCAATCACGAACGCGGCCATCAGGAGCCAGATGGAGTCCTCGCCGAGCGCATCGAACAGGCTCTGGGCAGGCAGGGTGCCGCTGATGACCAGCGCCACGGCTGCACCCAAGGCAACGTAGGTGTCCTCCACTAGGGAGAAGATCCAGAACCAGACGGCGGCAACGAAGATGCTAAGCGTTGCAGCTGCCGGGACGCCCAGGCCCCATCCGTTGGCGGCGTTGACCGCGAGCGCACCCATGCAGGCCAGCGCGGCGGCCAGGGCGATCAGCGCCGGGGCGCCAAGGAAGCCGAAAGGCTTGCTGCCCTTGTCCTTCCCGGGAGGCCGGGGTGCCGTGCGCGGTTCGGCTGCGTAATAGACCTCGCTCACAGCAACCGGTATCCCGCGCCGCGTACCGTTTCCAGCCGCGCCGCACCCACTTTGCCGCGCAGGGCGCGGACGTAGACGTCCACCACGTTCGACGCCGGATCGAAATCCATGTCCCAGGCATGCGAAATCAGCTGCTCGCGGGTGAGGACCTGGCCAGGGTGGCGGAGGAAGACTTCCAGCAGGGAAAACTCCCGGGCGGTCAGGTCAGCGACGTCGTCGCCGCAGTGGACCCGCCGGCTGCGGAGGTCCAGGACCATGTCGCCGTGCGTCAGGGTCAGGACCGGGACGGGATCGTTGTCATCCTGGAGGCGCAGCCGGATCCGGGCCAGGAGTTCGGCGAACTGGAACGGTTTGGTCATGTAGTCGTTGGCGCCGCTTTCCAGCCCGTAGACGGTGTCCGCCACCGAGTCGCTGGCCGTCAGGACGATTACCGGCGTGCGGGAGCCTTCGCTGCGGAGCCGTTCGAGGACTTCGAAGCCGCTCAGGGTGGGCAGCCCGATATCGAGGATGAGCATGTCGAACTCCCCGGACCGGGCCAGCAGCAGGGCGCTGGCTCCATCATCAACGGTGAGGCACGTGTATGAAGCTGCCCGCAGGCCACGTTCGATGAAGTCTGAAATCCGCCGGTCGTCCTCGGCAATCAGGATCTTGCGCATGCGGCCTGCTCCTCGTTGTTGTGGCGTGTTTCCTGGTCTTCGGTAACTCCGGTGCCGTCCGGGGCCGGGATGCTGATCCCGAAGGTGGCCCCTTCGCCCTGCGTGCTGCGGAGCCATGCGGTTCCGTGGTGCGCCTCGGCGATGCTCCGGACAATGGCAAGTCCCAGCCCTGCGCCGGGTCGGGCCCTGTCCGTCTGGTGGGCGGCGTGCCCGCGGTGGAACCGGCCGAAGATGCGGGCGGCCTCTTCGGCGTCGACGCCCTTGCCCTGGTCTGCAACCCAAACGGTGAAGAGGCGTCCGCTGCCTTCGCCTTCGAACCGGGAGCCCAGGCTGACCACGGAGCCGGCCGGGGAGTACTGGCACGCGTTGGTGGCCAGTTGGAGCACGGCCTGGGTGATCCGCTGGGCGTCCAGCAGCACCGGCCCCTCGGCGATCTCCAGGATGGGCCAGCCCCGGTCCCCCAGGACCTGCGCTTTGGCTTCGATGTCCAGGAGGAGGGTGGCGGTTTCGCGGCGCCGCAGCTGGATAAAGCCGGGCCGGTCCACTTTGGCCAGCAGCAGGAGGTCGGACACGATCCGGCCCATGCGGGCCAGTTCATCGTCCACCAGCGCCAGGGTCCGTTGCCGGTCCACGGCGTTGTCCTCCATCAGCTCCAGGTGGCCGCGGATCACGGTGATGGGTGTGCGGAGCTCGTGGGACGCGTCATCCACAAATGCACGCTGCGTCCGGTAGGCCGTTTCCAGCCGGTCCAGCATCGTGTTGAAGGTGACGGCGAGCGCTGCAATATCGTCCTTGCCGTGGACCGGGACCCTTGCGGTGAGGTCCGTCTCGGAAATGTCGTCCGCCACCCTCCGGACTTCACGGACCGGGGACAGGATCTGCCCGGCCACCAGCCAGGCACTGCCGGCGGTGACCAGCAGGCCACCCAGGGAAACGAAGAAGATGGTGAAGATGGTGCCGCTGACTTCAGCCTGGCGCGGGGCCATGTAGTCGCCCACAATGAGGTAGCCCGTGTCGGCGCCCGAGGTGACAGGCAGCCTGGCCCAATGCAGCTCACCGCCGGCGGTCTGCTCGATGCCGGACGCTGCGGTGCCGGAACGGATGCGGTCCAGCATGGTCTGGTCCTGCGGTAGTCTGTGTCCGCCGGGCGGGGACGCCAGTGCCCCTGTGGGGGTGTAAAGGATGCGCTGGCCCACGCTGCCCAGAATGACCTCATTCCGGCCGGCCGCCTGGCGGCTGAGGTAGGTTTCCAGCATCTTCTCAATCGAGGAGAACGGTTTCGCGGTGGTGGGATCCACCCCTTCTTTGGCGAACGCCCGGAATTCCTGAAGTTCCTGGCTGATCTCCTGGTGCGCCTGCGCCTGGGCGCCGTTCAGCAGGAGCGACCTGATGGTCAGCAGCACCGCAAGGAGGGTCAGCGCGGTGGTCAGAAGGATCCAAGCGGCAATCCGCCAGCGGGCCGGAATGCTGGAACCCTGCCGGTCCCGGCCGGCACTTCCGCGGGGTTTCCGGCTTGGCTGCGCCGGTGCCGGCGCCTCTGTCGGTTCGCCCACAATCGTCATCAGTCGTCCCCCACGTCGTCATCGTCATCGTCATCGATCACTACCGGCGGGACCACCGGCACGGGCTGGGGTGGCACGGCCGGCGCCTCGGGCGCAGCCGGCACGGGAGGCTCCGGAGCCGGCGGTGCGGGTGCCTGCGGAGGCGCCGGATCAGGTGTGGGCGTGGGCTCCAGGCCAGGGGCCGGCTTGCCGTCCGGACCGGCCCCCATTTCCACCGTCCTGCTGTCCACTTGGGGCGGACCGGCCGGGGCCGCCAGCATGGTGCCGGCCACTGCCAGGAGCGCGGGGACAAGCAGTACCGCCACCATCAGAAGCACGCGTCGAATCATTTGCATGCGTTTATCGTTGCAGGGGCGTATGAGGCCAGCATGAAGCGTGCATGAAGATGTCTTCATGAACCCGGAATCCTGCGGCCCAGTCCAGTGGGGCGGGCCCGGAGCCTGCCGGCTCCACCAAGGGCCAGGGACTAATCGGGCGCGACGGCCCCGGGCATTGTCACGGGCAGCCGCAGGACTGGCGGACCTTCAGCTCCGTGGCAAACAAACGGTGCCTGGGCGGTTCGCCGCGGCCGGCGCCAACCAGCGAGGCCACCGCGGCTTCCGCCATGGCGGTCACGGGCTGCACCACTGTGGTCAGGGGCGGCCAGGAGTATTCCGACTCGACCGAACCGTCAAAACACGCCAGTGCAATGTCCCCTGGAACGTCCAGTCCGGCTTCCCGCACCGCACGCAGGATGCCAATGGCCTGCATGTCGGAGCTGGCGAAGATGGCCGTGGGCCGGTTGACCGATGCCAGCAGCCGCTGTCCTGCAACGTATCCCCCTGACCTGTCGAACTCGCTGTAGGTGATGGGGCCCTCCCGCAACCCGGCGTCCCGAAGGGCGTCCCGCCAGCCCTGCTCACGGCCGTCCTTGCTGCCGGAGACGTTGGTTCCCATAGCCAGGCCGATGTTGGTGTGACCGTGGCCAATCAGGTGCTCCACAGCCATCCGGGCCCCCGCGGCCAGGTCCACGCCGATGCTGTTGAAACCAGGTGCGTCGCGTTCCTGGTTGAGCAGCACAGACGGGATATCTGCCGTTTCCAGGGATGCCAGGTCCGGTTCGAAGAGCACGCTGGCCAGCAGTACGCCATCAACCTGGCGTGCGGCCAGGTTGCGGACATTGTTGCGTTCCCTGGCAACGTTGCCGTCCGAGTTGCTCAGCACCAGGGCATAGCCCAACGCCGCCGCGGCGTCTTCCACGGCATGGGCGAACAGGGAGAAAAACGGGTTGGTGATGTCAGGAATGATGAGGCCCAGCGTCTCACTGGAGCCCAGTTTCAGGGCCCGTGCCGCGGCGTTGGGCCGGTAGCCCAGGACCCGGATGGCATCCTGGACTTTGGCTTCGGTGGCCGGAGCTACCCGTTTGGGGCCCCCGTTCACCACGTAGCTGACCACTGCCGTGCTGACCCCTGCGTACCGGGCCACGTCCTTGCGGGTCACCGGGCCGCTGCGCGGCGCCTGGGTTGCGGTGGAAGTCATAGGGTCCATGCTAGCCATCGCAGGGCACGACGGCGGCAGGGGCGCAGGTGCGCACGCTGCCGCCGGTGGAAGCGCTTTCCGCCAGCACCAGCGCGGAACCGAGTGATCTACTCGAGTTGATACCAGGCATTCGAGCCTGTGCATGGACTTTTGAGGCAGGAAACTTTTCCTTGCCACTATGTATCTACTCGTGTAGATTCATCCCCAGTTGTTACATCCATCACACGCAGGAAGGGTCGAAGATGACCACCCTTACCAGGAACGCAAGTCCAGCGGAGCAGGTTTTGTCCGGGACACGGCGGCGCCGTGGACGGGGCGACGTCAAGATCGCACTGTTCTTCATCGCGCCGGCCATGATCGGGTTTGTCCTCTTCTACCTGGTCCCCACGCTCCGCGGCATCTACCTCAGCTTCACCGAATACAGCATCCTGGGTGAGCCGGAATGGATCGGCATCGCCAATTACCAGGCCATCGCCAAGGACCCGCTTTTCTGGAACGCCCTCGGCGTCACCACGCAGTACGTCCTGATCAACATCGTGCTCCAGACGGCACTCGCCCTGGGCCTGGCCCTTCTGATGCACCGGGTGGCTAAGTCAACAATCATCCGGGGCGCGCTCCTGCTGCCCTACCTCATGGCCAACGTGATCGCCGCCCTGCTCTGGTTCTGGCTGCTCGATTACCAGATCGGGATCGTCAACTTCCTGATCGACAGCATCGGCCTGCCCAAGATCGCGTTCTTCGGCAGCGCGGAATGGGCCATCCCCACCCAGGCCCTCATCAATACCTGGCGGCACATGGGCTACACGGCACTCCTGATCTTCGCCGGACTGCAGTCCATTCCCAGCCACCTCTATGAAGTGGCCAACCTGGACGGCGCCTCCCCCATGCAAACGTTCCGGAAAATCACCCTGCCGCTGCTGCGCCCGGTCCTGGCACTGGTCCTGATTGTCACCATCATCGGTTCCTTCCAGGTCTTCGACACCGTGGCCGTCACCACCCAGGGCGGCCCCGTCAACGCCAGCCGGGTGCTGCAGTTCTACATCTACCAAAAGGCGTTCACCGAATCGGACTTCGGCTACGGATCGGCACTTGCCGTCATCCTCTTCGCCATCCTCGCCATTGTGGCCTTCATCCAGATGAAGTTCCTCAAAGGCAACGAATCGGACCTGGACTAAGGACACCACCACCATGACCACCACACACGCACCCGCAACGTCGCGCGTCAAAAGTACCCGCCGCCGTCGGCCGATCAACTGGCGCAAATCCGGCGCCTGGGTCCTCGTGGCCATCGCCGTGGCCGTCTCCGTCCTGCCCTTCTACTGGGTCCTGCGCACCGCCCTGTCCACCAACGGATCGTTGGCCACCAACGCCTCCAACCTTCTGCCGGCAGACTTCAACCTCGGCGCCTTCAAGCGGGTCTTCGGCCTGCAAAGCCCCGAGGAAGCGATCGCAGACGGCGGTTCCGGCGCGCAGATCGATTTCTGGATTTACCTGCGCAACTCGGTGCTTTTTGCCGCCATCACCACCGCCAGCGCCGTGTTCTTCAGCGCCATGGCCGCCTACGCCTTCGCCCGGCTCCGCTGGCGCGGCCGGAACGTGGTGTTCAGCCTCTTCCTGGCCACCATGATGGTGCCGCCCATCTTCACGGCGCTGCCCAACTTCCTGCTGATCAAAAACATGGGGCTGCTGAACTCCATGCTCGGCCTGGTGCTCCCCTACATCTTTATGACGCCGTTCGCCATCTTCTTCCTCCGCCAGTTCTTCCTGAACATGTCCCGGGAGGTGGAGGAAGCAGCAAAGCTCGACGGCGCCAGCCATCTTCGGATCTTCTTCCAGATCATCCTGCCCAACGCCGCGGCCCCGCTCGCCACACTTGCCCTGCTCACCTTCATCGGGCAGTGGAACGAATACTTCTGGCCACTGCTGGTGGGCCAGGACGAATCCGTCCGGGTCCTCACCGTGGGCCTCGGCGTCTTCAAATCCCAGTCGCCGCAAGGCGCCCCCGACTGGTCCGGACTGATGGCCGCAACCCTGGTCTCGGCCCTTCCGGTCCTCATCCTGTTCGCCATCTTCGGCAAGAAGATCGTGAATTCCATCGGTTTTTCCGGCATCAAATAACCCCTTCTCGGGCATGCCATGGCGGCCTGCCCGGACAACACGCCTTTGAAAGGGCCCACCATGAAGAAGAAGACCATTGGCAGCCTGGCTGCCGCAGCCGCTGCAGTCCTTGCCCTCTCCGCCTGTGGCGGCGGCTCATCAGCCGAGGCCGGCAAGGGCGAAATCAACTACTGGCTCTGGGATGCCAACCAGCTTCCCGCCTACAAGCAGTGCGCCGAGGACTTCACCAAGGCCAACCCCGACATCACCGTCAAGGTCACCCAGCGCGGCTGGGACGACTACTGGGGCACCCTCACCAACGGTTTTGTGGCCGGTACGGCGCCGGACGTCTTCACCGACCACCTGGGCAAGTACCCCGAATTCATCAAAAACAAGCAGCTCCTGGCCCTGGACGACGCCGTCGCCAAGGACAACGTGGACACCGGTGCCTACAACGCAGGCCTCGCGGACCTCTGGGTGGGCGAGGACGGCAAACGCTACGGGCTGCCCAAGGACTGGGACACCATCGCGCTGTTTTACAACACCAAGCTCGCCACGGACGCCGGCGTGAGCGCCGCGCAGATGGCGGACCTGACCTGGAACCCGGACGACGGCGGCTCCTACGAGAAAACCATCGCCCACCTGACCGTGGACAAAAACGGGGTCCGCGGTGACGAGGCCGGCTTCGACAAAAACAACGTCGAGGTCTACGGCCTGGGCCTGACCGGCTCCGGTTCCGGGCAGGGCCAGACGGAATGGAGCTACCTTACGGGCACCACCGGCTGGACCCACACGGACAAAAACCCGTGGGGTAAGAAGTTCAACTACGACGACCCCAAGTTCCAGGAAAGCATCGACTGGTTCGCAGGGCTCGTGGAGAAGGGCTACATGCCCAAGCTCGAAACCACCGTGGGCGCCAGCATGGCCGACACGTTCGCCGCCGGCAAGTCGGTCATCAATGCGAATGGTTCCTGGATGATCGGCCAGTACACCGGCTACAAGGACGTCCAGGTGGGCATTGCGCCCACCCCCAAGGGGGTCAGCGGCAAGCGCGCCAGCATGTACAACGGCCTGGCGGATTCCATTTACGCCGGCACCAAAAAGCCTGAAGCGGCCATCGAATGGGTCGAATACCTGGGCTCCACCGCCTGCCAGGACGTCGTCGCGTCCAAGGCTGTGGTGTTCCCTGCCATCACCACCTCTGCGGACAAAGCCGTGGAGGCTTTCAAGGCCAAAGGCGTGGATGTGACCGCCTTCAGCCAGCAGGTTGACGACGGGACCACCTTCCTCTTTCCCATCGCCGACAACGCTGCCAAGGTGGATGGCATCATGAAGCCGGCGATGGACGCGGTAGTTTCCGGCAAGGCGCCAGCCAGCTCCCTCACCGCAGCAAACGAACAGGTCAACGCCCTGTTCAAGTAACACCCCAGGCTCCGGGCGCCGCCGCCACGGCGGCACCCGGAGCGGCATTACCGTAGTAACCAGACCAGCCCCGCACCTTCCGCGGCGGCCAACAGACTTTGACCCGAAAGAGACGTTCATGGATCCCCTGCACCTCCGTTCCGCCGGCACCAGCCTGCTGATCAGCTTCGACAGCGGGGAGGCAGAGGTCATCCATTGGGGGGCCGACCTGGGCAGCACACTTCCGGACCTGGGACTGTTGACCGCCCCGATAACGAACTCCGCCGTCGATGCCCGCGTGCCCGCCGCACTCCTCCCACAGGCATCCTCGTCCTGGCGGGGCCGTCCGGCGGTGCGCGGACACCGGGTCGTCGACGGGTCCGGCGGACTGGACTTCTCCTCCCGGCTCCGGGTCACCTCAGCCGTGCAGGAAGGCAGCACGGCAACAATCGTCCAGGCCGACGACGGCACGGGCATCAGCGTCGCGTCCACCTTGACCCTGCACGACGGCGGCCTCCTCGAGTTGCGCCATACCCTCACCAACCACGGCAGCACGCCGTTCCAGGTGGACGAGCTGGCCACCGTCCTGCCGGTTGCACCGGCAGCCACCGAACTGCTGGACCTCACCGGCCGGTGGTGCCGCGAACGCCACCCCCAGCGCCGGGACATCCAGCAGGGCACCTGGGTCCGGGCCGGCCGGCATGGCAGGACCGGACATGACTCCTCACTCCTCTTCGCCGCCGGCACCACGGGCTTCGGCAACCGCCACGGCCAGGTCTGGGCCACCCATTTTGCGTGGAGCGGAAACCACGAACACTTCGCCGATACCGTCGGGGACGGCCGCACCGTCGTAGGCGCGGCCGAACTCCTGGGCTCTGCCGAAGTCGTCCTGGCACCCGGGGAGAGCTACAGCGCACCAGCGCTTTTTGCCGCCTACTCCGGCTCGGGCCTCGACGGCGTCACCGCCGCCTTTTACAGCTGGTTCCGCGCCAGGGCCCACCACGTCCTGCCTGCCGCTGCGACGGGCCTGCCCGCCGGGAAGCCGCGTCCTGTGGTGCTGAACACGTGGGAAGCCGTGTACTTCGACCACAACCTGGACACCCTGGTGGATTTGGCGGATTCAGCCGCCGACCTCGGCGTGGAGCGTTTTGTGCTCGACGACGGCTGGTTCCGCGGCCGCCGCAGCGACCACGCGGGACTGGGCGACTGGTTTGTTGACGAAACGGTCTGGACGGACGGGCTGACCCCGCTGATCCACGCGGTTAACACCCGCGGCATGGAGTTCGGGCTGTGGGTGGAGCCCGAAATGATCAACCTCGATTCGGACGTGGCCCGCGCGCATCCGGACTGGATCGTGGGCCCGTCGGCGGCAGCACCCGGCGACGGCGGCCGGCTCCCGCTCGAATGGCGCAACCAGCACGTCATCGACCTGGTGAACCCTGAGGCCTGGCAGTATGTCTACGACCGGATCGATGCCCTGCTCGCGGGCAACAACATCAGCTACCTCAAGTGGGACCAGAACCGGGACCAGACCGAACACGGCCATGCCGGCCGGCCCTCCGTCCACGGGCAGACCCTCGCCGCTTACCGCCTGTTCGACGCGCTCCGGGCGGCCCATCCCGGCGTCGAGATTGAAAGCTGCTCCTCAGGCGGCGGCCGGGTTGACCTTGGCATCCTGGAGCGCACCGACAGGATCTGGGCCTCGGACTGCAACGACGCCCTGGAACGGCAAACAATCCAACGCTGGACCGGGGCCGTGGTCCCGCCCGAACTCGTGGGCAGCCACATCGGCCCCACCACGTCCCACACCACCGCCCGCACCCACGACCTCTCCTTCCGCGCCATCACGGCCCTCTTCGGCCACTTCGGGATGGAATGGGACGTCCGCACTGTCCAGGGCAAGGACCGCGATGAGCTCCGCCGCTTTGTGGGCCTCTACAAGGAACACCGGGGCCTGCTCCACAGCGGCACCCGCGTCCACGCCGACCTTCCCGGGGACGCGCTGCTGCTCCACGGCGTGGTGGCCGACGGGCCGGCAGCTGAGGGCACGACGGCGGCGCTGTTCGCCCTGGTCAGCACCCGCACCGCCGCGGCCGAACAGCCGGGCCGGATCGGCATCCCGGGGCTGGAGGGCGGGCGAAGCTACCGCGTGGAAGCCATCTACCCCACAGCGGCGGACGCCGGCCACAACCACACCTTTGCCTACGTCCAGCCGCCGGAATGGCTGGCCGGCGGGGCGGTGGCCACCGGGACGTTCCTGGCCGAGGTGGGGCTGCCCATGCCGCCGCTGCACCCAGAGCACGGCGTGCTGTTGCAGGTCACGGCCCTCTAAACCCACGGCCCCGACGCCCCCTCCACTCTGCGCGAGATGGCACTTCGCGGCGATGTTTCCCCCGAACACTGCCGCGAAGTGCCATCTCGGGCGTGGGCGTGGGCAGGGGGCGGCGTGGAAGGCGGGCCGGCGTAAGAAATGCCCGGGGCGGGGGCAAACGGCTAGATTGGCACCATGACTTCCGCCAATACCGCCGCCGATGCCGCCCGCGGCACCATCCTTGTTATCAACGGTCCCAACCTGAACCTCCTGGGCACCCGGGAACCGGAAAAATACGGCACGTCCACTCTGGCGGATATTGAGGAACTGGCCGCCAACGCCGCGCGGGCCCACGGTTTTTCCGTGGAGTGCGTCCAGTCCAACCACGAAGGCGTCCTGCTCGATGCCATCCACGCTGCCCGGGGCAACGCGGCGGGCATCGTCATCAACGCCGGCGCCTTTACCCATACCTCCGTGGCCCTGCGCGATGCCCTCGCCGCGGTGCAGCTGCCCGCCGTCGAAGTCCACATCACCAACGTGCACCAGCGCGAGGAGTTCCGGCACCATTCCTACCTGTCAGGAGTGTGCGCAGCCGTCATCGTCGGCGCCGGAGTCACCGGCTACCGGCTGGCTATCGAGTACCTGGCCGAGGTGCTGTAGGCGCCAGGCCAGTGGCGGGTGCTATTTCTGGATGCACTGCCCGGACGAAACAGGTGCCGAGAGCCCGGACGCCTGGGCCGCCACCGGGTTGAGGTCGTCCATGGTGATGGCAAATCCCATCTCGGTGTCGGAGGTGGCCTTGGCGAACACCACGCCGGCCACTTCACCGTTGGTGGTCAGCAGTGGCCCGCCGGAATTGCCGGGCTGGATGTCCCCGGCGAGCCGGTAGATGTCCTCCGGTGCGGGGTCGTTGCCGTAGATGTCCGGCACCAGGATGGTGGCGATGTCCTGGACGGTGGCGGGCTTGGACTGGAACGGGCCGCCGTGCGGATACCCCGCGAACGCTGCAGGGCTCCCGCCGGGCAGGTCGCCGCTGAAGGGCAGTGCCGGGGCGGGCAGGCCGTCCACGGCCAGCACCGCGAGGTCATGCCGGGTGTCGAAGTAGACCACGCGGCCGGGCATGGCGTCACCGCCGGGCAGCTCCACCACGGGCTGCGACACGCCCGCCACAACATGGGCGTTGGTCACGACGCGGTCGGTGGCCACCACGAAGCCCGTGCCTGTCTGGTTCTGTCCGCACTGGTAGGCGGTCCCGGCGATCCGCAGCACGGATTCCGCGGCTTTGTTCAGCGCGGGCGTGTCGGTGCTGGCGTTCGGGACGGCCACCGCGGGTCCCTGGCCGAGGCCCTGGAGCAGGACCGGAATGCCGTTGCCGACCACCGTGGAGCGCAGCTGCGCCATGGTGGCTTTCACCTGCGTGGGCGTGAGCCCGTCGATGAAGCGGATCACCTTCGAATCGGCCAACTGCTCCGACACCACCGGCACGCCCAACGAGCCCACGCTGAACGCCAGCATGGACATCACCAGCGCGGACACCGCAAGGTTGGCCGCACCGCCCACTATCCGGTCCACCGCGCGAAGGGGCGGAATCCGCACGGCGCCGCGGATCAGGCGCCCCACCATGGTGCCGAGGCTGTGGCCCAGGACCACCAGGACAACACTGGCCGCGACGATGGCAGTGAGCCGCCAGCCGGGGTCCGGGACGAACCCGCTGACCAGGGGGACGGCGAAAAAGGCTGCCACGGCCCCGGCCGCGAAACCCGCGATCCCGCCGACCGTCACCAGGAAGCCGTTGCGCAGCCCGTATACGAGGTACGACAGCAGCGCCAGGATCAGCACCAGGTCCAGGACAGTCAAGCCAGCCACGAAGGCTCCTTATCAGAAGTTGAACCCCCATTCTAGTGGGGGTATCTGACAATCCACTGTGGAGCCAACGCGGCCCCTCGGGCCCGTCCTGCACCGCCGGTTCCCGCCTTCCTCCGGGGTCGGATATGTTGTGGATTCCGTCATCAGCAGGCGTCATGCGGGCGTTTCCGGTGCCAAGTTCGTCACAGAACCTTGAAAATTCTGAAACAATGGCACAAGCGCCACAGCCGACACTTTTATTCAGGAGATTTCATGGACATCGAGGTACTGCGCCGAGCACCCCTTTTCGCCACGCTCGACGACGACGCATTCCGTCTGCTGACGGATGAGCTGACCGAGGTGGACCTTTCCCGCGGAGCATCGGTGTTCCGCGAAGGCGACCAGGGCGACCAGCTCTACTTCATCGTCTCCGGCAAGGTGAAGCTGGGCCGGACGTCCCCGGACGGCCGCGAATCACTCCTGGCCATCCTCGGCCCGGGCGAGCTCTTCGGCGAGATGGCACTGTTCGACCCCAGCCCCCGCACGGCCACCGCCACCGCGGTGTCGGAGACCCGCCTCGCCGGCCTCAGGAACGAGAGCCTCAATACGCTCCTGCGCACCCGCCCGGAGGTCTCGGCCCAGCTGCTGCAGGCTCTGGCCCGCCGCCTGCGCCGCACCAATGATTCCCTCTCGGACCTCGTGTTCTCCGACGTTCCCGGCCGCGTGGCCAAGGCACTCCTGGACCTGGCCGACCGCTTTGGCCGTCCCGCCACGGACGGCGTCCTGGTGGCTCACGAGCTCACCCAGGAAGAGCTGGCACAGCTGGTGGGCGCGTCCCGCGAAACGGTCAACAAGGCACTGGCCGAGTTCGTCCAGCGCGGCTGGCTGCGCCTTGAGGCCCGCGCCGTCGTCATCCTGGACATGCAGCGCTTGCGCCAGCGTTCACGCTAGGCAACGCACCTTTCGGAAGGCCGTCCTGACCAGGGCGGCCTTCCGCGTTTAACGCGGGCGTCCGCCATGAGACTGGACCCGGGGATCCGGCAGCGTGCGTCAAAGCGACGCAGGAGCAGCACGCAGAGGATCCGTGGGTCCAGTCTGCCCCGGCCGGTCACTGCGAAGGCTGGATCAGCGCTCCCGCTGCGGTTCGCCGGGGGTGGTTTTGGCGGCTTCGACCTCAAGCATCAGGTGTCCATCCTCCTCCACGAGGGCAGGCTGGTACACGTGGGCCTTGCGTTTGTAGCTGAGGTAGGCGATGCAGCCATTGGCGGCCGCCATCTTTTCGAGCATGATCTCGGAACCGGGGACCAGCAACTGGCCCAGCGGCAGCCCCACGGTGTTTTCCTGCCCCACTTCATCACCAAGGGCGGTGGTGCCGCGCCCGCCGATGACGGTGCCGGCGTTGACCCAACGGCCCCATACGCCGCGGCCGTCCAGGAGGCTGGGCTGTTGGCCCATGGGCACGGTGGCCGCAAAATAGCGGGTATCGAAACGGCGGTGCGCAAAGTCGGGGGTGCGCCAGTTGACCAGCGACTTGAGCAGGTCGGTCCGCAGCAGGAGCCCGCGCTTGTCCAGGATCTGGGCGAGGCTGCGCTCCTGTTCGGCCACGGCAAGCCGGGCGCGCATCCACTCCGGGGTGGAAGTGGCCTCGACGGTGCCGGACATGTCCGGGCCCGCCAGCAGCAAACCGGTCTCCTCGAACAGTTCGCGGATGGCGCCCACCACGTGCCGGCGGGCCAATCCGACGTCGGCCGTACCCATGTGGTCAGCCCATTGCTGCGGTGAGGGGCCCAACCAACCGATGGGGTCGTCGTCGGACGCGTCCAGCGAAC
Source organism: Arthrobacter sp. ZBG10 (assembly GCF_001238605.1). Taxonomy (NCBI): domain Bacteria; kingdom Bacillati; phylum Actinomycetota; class Actinomycetes; order Micrococcales; family Micrococcaceae; genus Arthrobacter; species Arthrobacter sp. ZBG10. The sequence continues at coordinate 33,357 of NZ_LFQH01000010.1, forward strand.
CGCCGGGGAACGCAAGGACGCCCAGCGGGGAGGAACCGGGCCGGTAAGCCAGCCACGTTTCCAGCCCCGTCGGCGAATCCCGGAGCAGCACCACCGAGGATGCCAGGCGGGCTGCCCGGGGGGTCCGTTCGCCGTGTTCAAGCCAGCTTTGAGCCGCTCCCTCCAATTCCTGGGGAAGGGCGAAGAGGCGTCGTGCTAGTTGTGGCAAGGGAAGGACCGGACCTAGCTGAATTCTGCGATCAGTTCGACTTCCACCGGGGAGTCCAGGGGAAGAACGGAAACGCCGACGGCGGAACGTGCGTGCTGGCCCGCGTCGCCAAGGACCCGGCCCAGCAGTTCGGAGGCGCCGTTGATGACGCCCGGCTGGCCCGTGAACGTGGGGTCGGAGGAGACAAAGCCTACGACCTTTACGATGCGGGTGATCCGGTCCAAATCGCCGATGACGCTTTTGACCGCGGCGAGGGCGTTCACTGCGCAGACAGCGGCATAGCGGTGGGCGTCCTCGGGTGAGACGGTGGGCTCGTCGGCATGCCCCTCGGTGCCCAGCGAAACCTTGCCGGTAGCTTCGAGTTTGCCGTTAATAAACGGCAGCTGGCCGGAGGTGTAAACGTGGTTGCCGGAGATCACTGCGGGCACATAAGCGGCCACGGGTGCGGCCACGGCAGGGAGGGTCAGTCCCAGTTCGGCGAGCCGTTGCTCCACTGCCGATGTTGGCGCTGTTTCCGCGCCGGCAGGGGCTTCTGCGGGGGTTGACATATTACTGCTTCTCCCTTTTCAGGTAGGCAACCAGTCCGTTGCCGTCCGGCCCGGGGACAACCTGGACGAGCTCCCAGCCGTCCTCGCCCCACTGGTCCAGGATCTGCTTTGTAGCGTGAATGATGAGCGGAATCGTCGCGTACTCCCATTTGGTCATGAGCTAAAGACTAGTCCTTGCCGGTAAAGTGGAAAACATGGCGACTCGCACGAACCCCCTTTTTGACACGGCCACCACCCTGGGAAAGATCCTTATTTTCCTTGGCGTGAGTGCTATTTGCGGTGTCCTGGTGGCGGGCCTGCTGGTCCCCGCGGCAGCCGTTTCCGGCAGCGCCGCCAGCGGCTCGATCGAGTTTTTCGACACGCTCCCCGCCGAGCTGAAGGTTGATCCGCCCAACCAGACCACCAGGATCCTGGCCGCGGACGGCAGCGAGATCGCCAGCCTGTACAAGGAGAACCGGACCAAGGTCTCCCTGGACAACATCTCGCCGTTTATGAAGGAAGCCGTCATCGCGGTGGAGGACAGCCGCTTCTACGAGCACGGCGGCGTTGACACCACCGGCATCCTCCGTGCGCTTGTTGCCACGGCTCGCGGCAACAAGCAGGGCGCTTCCACCATCACGCAGCAGTACGTCAACAACGTCCTCAACGCCAACCTTGCCGCCGAAGGCAAGGACGAAGACATCAAGCTCAACGGCGTGAATAAGGGCGTAGGCGACAAGCTCCGCGAGATGAAGCTCGCCATCGCGCTGGAGAAGGAGTTCAGCAAGGACCAGATCCTTGAGGGCTACCTGAACATCGTGTTCTTCAACGTCAACGCGTACGGCATCGAAGCCGCTTCCCGCTACTTCTTCAGCACCTCCGCCAAGGACCTCACCCTCCCCCAGGCCGCGCTGCTGGCCGGTTTGGTCAACAGCCCCTCGGCGTTTGACCCGGTCACCAACCCGGAGAACGCCAAGGCCCGCCGTGACCTGGTGCTGAGTTTGATGCTGAGCCAGACCAAAATTACCCAGGCAGAGCACGACGCCGCTGTGGCGACTCCCGTGGAGCCCGTGGTAACCCAGCCCAAGCAAGGCTGTGCGTACGCCTCCACCGCGCCGTACTTCTGCGACTACATCCTGCACCTGCTGGAGAACAACCCGGCGTACGGTGCCACCAAAGAGGAACGCCAGCGCTTGATTTACGGCGGCGGCCTCACCATCACCACCACCCTGGACCCCGCAGCCCAGAACGTGGCACAGGACCAGGTCAATACGGCCGCCGGCGCCAACCCGGACAAATGGGGCGCCGCCATGGTTACGGTGCAGCCCGGCTCCGGCAAGATCGTCTCGATGGCCCAAAACACCAGCTTCCTCCCTGCCGAGGGCGGGTTCGATTCGCAGGTGAACTTCAACGTGGACAAGCTGGACAAGGACGGCAACGACCTCAACGGCATGGGCGGCGCGCAGCCCGGCTCCACCATGAAGCCCTTCACGTTTGCCGAGTGGCTGAACGAGGGCAAAACCATGAATACCGTGGTTAACTCCGCGCAGCGCGTCTACCCGCTGGGCTTCAACTGGCGCAACACCTGCGGCCAGGTCACCGGCGGCTACAGCACGGCACAAAAGAACCAGGGCCTTGGTACAGCCGATGACCTCCAGAACGCCGAGCCGCAGTGGTACCGGCCGCTGTCTGTCCTTGAGGGGCTCTACAACTCGATCAACACCGTCACGTTCGCCTCGGCAGCCCAGCTGGACTTCTGCGGCATCCAGAAGGTTGTGGACGCCGTCGGCCTCCACAGCGGACTCCCCGAACTGGACCAGAACGGAAACATCGTCCTGGACGACGCCGGCAACATCGCCGCGCCGAACCCCAACATCGACATGTCCACGCTGGCCAACCTGCTGGGCTCCACCCAGACCGCACCGCTGACCATGGCCAGCGCTTTCGCCACGTTCGCCAACGACGGCAAGTACTGCGAGCCCATCGCCATCACGGGTGTAAAGGACCAGACCGGTGCGGATCTGCCCGCCCAGTCCGCCAACTGCCGCGACGCGATCAAGCCGGAGGTGGCGCGAGGCGTCAACTACGCGCTGCAGGAAGTCATGAACCGCGGTTCAGGTTCGCTGATCCAGCCGCGGCTCTCCACCCGCACCAATTTCCCCATCGGCGCCAAGACCGGTACCTCGAACAACAACGGCTCCACCTGGGTGGTGGGCCACACCACGGGCCTGGCTACCGCCGCCTGGTTCGGCGACCCGCTGGGTGCACAGCAACGTCCAGGCCAGAACATCACGGTGAACGGCAAGTTCTACCAAGGCATCGATGGTTACATGATTGCCGGGCCCATGTTCTCCAACTTCATGACGCAGATTGCGCCGAACTACGGGACCGAGGCCTTCCCCGCACCGCCCAGCAACATGATCAACGGCGCCCCGCAGCGGTCAGTCCCCACGCCCGCCACGCAGGCGCCGACCCCCGCCACCCAGGCACCCGCTCCCGCAGCCACCCAGCCCGCTCCGGCCCCCACCACCGAGGGCAACAACGGAAATGGCAACGGGAACGGGAACGGGAACGGCAACGGGAACGGCTGACCACACATGAGGATTGATCCCGCCCTGGTAAGCCGCGCCCAGTCCCTGGGGCGCGGTTTGGCCGTCACCGCAGGCGCCGGCGCCGCAGCGGGAATCGCCACTGCAGCGTACGGCCTGTGGGAAAAGAACCAGTTTGTTGTCCGGGATGAGACCCTGGCCATCCTGCCCGCCGGCCGCAGGCCGTTCCGCATCCTGCACCTCAGCGATATCCACTTCGTCCCCGGCCAGGACAGGAAGGCTGAATGGCTCCGCTCCCTGGCCGCCCTGGAGCCGGACCTCGTGGTCAACACCGGTGACAACCTCAGCCACGTCAAGGCAGTGGATCCGCTCCTCGAAGCACTGCGCCCCCTGCTGGAATTTCCGGGTGTTTTTGTGCCGGGTTCCAACGACTACTTCGCGCCCACCCCCCGCAACCCTGCCGCCTACCTGCTGGGCCCCTCCAAGAGGAAGGGCGGCCCAACGCAACTGGACTGGCCACGCCTTCGCTCAGGGTTCGGCATGGGCGGCTGGGTGGACCTGACCAACCGGAGCCAGTCGCTGGTGCTGGACGGCATGCGGTTTGATTTCTCCGGCGTCGATGATCCGCACCTGAACCGGGAGCAGTACGCCGGCTGGCCGCGCGGCACCGTCAACCAGGACGCCAACGACCACCTCAAGGTCGCTGTCATCCACGCCCCCTACCAGCGGGTCCTGGACCACTTCACTACCGAGGGCGCGGATCTCCTGCTGGCCGGCCACACCCATGGCGGCCAGATCTGCATCCCCGGCTACGGCGCCCTGGTGACCAACTGCGACCTGCCCACCTGGCGGGCCAAGGGCCTGAACGACTGGCACAGCAATGGCCGCACGACGCCGGTCAACGTCTCCGGCGGCATCGGCACCTCACGCTTCGCACCGGTTCGCATCGCGTGCCGCCCCGAAGCAGTACTGCTGACCCTCACCGCCGGAGCCTAAGCCGCAGCCCCACCCGTGCCACCACCCCCTCAACCCCTCTCCACCCCGAGTTGCGCTATCACTTGTGGTCCCCAACACGGGGTTTTGGGGACCACAAGTGATAGTGCAACTCGGGGGGAAACAGGGGGCGGGGGCTGCGGGTAGCGTGGGGTTTGGGCCCGGCGCATTGCGGATCATAATAACTGGGCAAGTCCACCACCAAAGCCGGAACCCCTGTGAATCGTCTCACTCAATGGCATAAGGTAGTTGCCAAGGGTAATCACATTCGGTTTAGGTTGAAAAGCGGGCATGGCCAAGCAAACATCATTCTTCAGATCCATCAGCCGCCTCTACCCGCACATCCGGCCCATCATCCCGCGGCTGGTCATGGGCCTCCTGTGCGCACTCCTGGCCAGCGTGGTGGCACTGACCATTCCGCAGGTGCTCCGGGTCCTGATCAATGACTCCCTGCAGCCCGGCGGAGCCACGGATGCCGTGTGGATCTCCGCCGCCGTCATCCTGGTCCTCGGCATCGCCGAGGCCGGCCTGGTGGCCCTCCGCCGCCAGTTCGTCATCAACCCCGCCACCACCGTGGAAACCAAAATGCGGGTTTCGCTGTACGGCCACCTGCAGGACCTGACCGTCTCCTTCCACGACCGCTGGGGATCCGGCCAGCTCCTCTCCCGGGCCATGACGGACCTGAACTTCCTGCGCCGCTGGATGGCGTTTGGCGCCATCATGCTGGTGGTGACCACCCTGACGGTGGTCATCGGCATCGCGGTGATGTTCTCCATGAGCTGGCAGCTGGCCCTGATCTTCCTGGCGGCGGCGGTCCCCATCATGGCGTACAGCTTCCGGTTCCGCACCCGGTTCAGCAAGGTTGCCCGGCGCAGCCAGGACCAGGCCGGCGACCTCGCCACCACGGTGGAGGAATCGGTGCACGGCATCCGCGTGCTGAAGGCCTTCGGCCGCAGCCGCGAGGCCCTGGAAAACTTCAACGAACAGGCCGAGGAGCTGCGGCAGACCGAAATAGAGAAGGCCCGCCATCAGGCGTCCTTCACCATGGTGGTCACGCTCCTGCCCGAACTCGCCCTCGGGGCCGGCCTGGTGGTGGGCGTGATGCTCTGCGCCAACGGCCAGCTCAGCATCGGCGCCTTGGTGGCCTTCTTCGCCACCGCCGCCGTGATTGCGTCCCCCGTGGAGTTTTCCGGCATGCTCCTCGCCATGGCACTCACGGCGAAGACCGCCGTCGACCGCCACTACGAAGTGATGGACGCCGCCAACACCATCACGTCCCCCGCCGAGGCCAAACGGCCCGACCGGCTGGCGGGGGCACTCCGGTTCACCAACGCCACCTTCGCGTTCGAGGACGCACCGGACAAACCGATCCTCAAGGACATCAACCTGGAGGTCCGGCCCGCCGAGACCATGGCCCTGGTGGGCATCACCGGCAGCGGCAAAAGCGCCCTGATCCAGCTGGTCCCCCGGCTCTATGACGTTTCCGGGGGCAGCATCAGCATCGACGGAGTGGACCTGCGCGACTTCGATGTCCCGCACCTCCGCCGGGTGGTCGGCGTGGCGTTCGAAGACACCACGCTCTTCTCCAACTCCGTGCGCGACAACGTCCTCCTGGGCGCCCGGGACCGCACCGACGAGGTACTGGAAGAGGCCCTGGACGTGGCACAGGCACACTTCGCCTACTCCCTGCCGGAAGGCCTGGACACGCTGATCGGCGAGGAAGGCCTGAGCCTGTCAGGTGGCCAGCGGCAGCGGATCGCGCTGGCACGCGCCATCGCAGCCCGCCCGCAGGTCCTGGTGCTCGACGATCCGCTGTCCGCCCTGGACGTCCACACGGAAGAGCTCGTGGAGACCCGGCTCCGGGAGGTGCTGCGCGACACCACCACCCTGATCGTGGCGCACCGCCCGTCCACCGTGGCCCTGGCCGACCGCGTCGCCCTGCTGGAAGAGGGCCGGATCACAGCCGTCGGCACGCACACCCAACTGCTGGCCACGAACAGCCACTACCGCTACGTGATCGCGAGCCTCGACCCGGAACCGCGGGACCTTGACTCCGAACTGTCAGCCCTTGAAGACCAGGCAGAGGAGGCCACCCGATGAGCTCCGCTACCTTCGGCACCGCCAACGAGGACAACGCCCACCTCAGCAAAAACGAAAGCAAGGCCGTCCGACGGCGGTCGCTGGCCCTTCTGGGATCCCTGATCCGGCCCGTTCGGCTGCGGTTCTGGCTGACCATTGCCATGGTGGTCCTGTCCCAGGCCGCCCGCGTTGCCGGCCCGGCGCTGATCGCGTTCGGCATCGACAACGCGCTGCCCGCCCTCCAGGCCGGCGACAACCTCCCGCTGGTGTTCACCGGCGTCGCGTACCTGCTGGCCGCGATTGCGACAGCGGGACTCACGGCCCTCTACGTCACCTCCACCGCCCGGCTGAGCCAGTCCATGCTGCTGGACCTGCGGCTGCGCGTGTTCCGCCATACCCAGCGGCTGAGCCTGGAATTCCACGAGAAGTACACCTCAGGCCGGATCATCGCCCGGCAGACCTCGGACCTCGAGGCGCTCCGCGAACTCCTGGACTCCGGCGTAAGCTCACTCGCCTCCGGCCTGCTGTTTATGATCTTCACCGCCATCACGGTGTTTGCCCTGGACTGGCGCAGCGGCCTCCTGGTCCTGGCCGCCGGTGTCCCCATGTTCTTCCTGGCCCGCTGGTACCAAAAGCACTCCCAGATTGCGTTCCGGGAATCCCGCGTTGTCTCGGCCCGCCTGATTGTGCATTTTGTGGAGACCATGACCGGCATCCGCGCCGTGAAGGCGTTCCGCAAGGAGAAGGAGAACGCCGACCGGTACGGCGAGCTGGCGGAGGACTACCGGCTGGTCACGGTCCGGTCCATCAACCTCAACGGCATCTTCCAGCCCGGCCTGGTGCTGATCGGCAACGTCTGCGTGGCCGTGGTCCTGCTCTTCGGCGGCTTCCGCGTGCTGGGCGGCGAACTCGCGGTGGGTGTACTGCTGGCGCTGATCCTGTCCACCAAGCGGTTCTTCCAGCCCGTGGACCAGATGGCCATGTTCTACAACTCGTTCCAGAGTGCCCAGGCCGCCCTGGAGAAGGTCTCCGGACTGCTCGAGGAAGTGCCCACCGTCCGGCCGCCCAAAAACCCGGTGGCGCTGAAGAACGCCCGCGGCGCCGTCGACTTCACCGGCGTGGAATTCCGGTACGGCGACGGCCCTGTCATTGTCCCCACCATGGACCTGCACATCCCCGCCGGGCAGACGGTGGCCCTGGTGGGCCAGACCGGCGCGGGCAAGTCCACGCTGGCCAAGCTCATTGCCCGCTTCTACGACGTCTCCTCCGGCTCCCTGACTCTGGACGGCGTGGACCTGCGCAACCTGAGCACCACCGACCTGCGCAGGAACATCACCATGGTCACGCAGGAAGCCTTCCTCTTCAGCGGGTCGGTGGCTGACAACATCGCCCTGGGCCGGCCGGAAGCCTCCCGGAAGGAAATCGAGGACGCCGCCCGCGCGGTGGGCGCCCACGATTTCATCCTGGAACTTCCGGAGGGCTACGACACCGACGTCAACAAGCGCGGCGGGAGGGTCTCCTCCGGCCAGCGGCAGCTCATCAGCTTCGCCCGGGCATTCCTGGCCCGGCCGGCAGTGCTGATCCTGGACGAGGCCACGTCTTCCCTGGACATCCCGTCCGAGCGCCTTGTGCAGACCGGCCTGGCCCGGCTGCTGGCCGGCACGGACGCGGAGAGCCGGACGGCGCTGATCATCGCCCACCGGCTGTCCACGGTGGAAACCGCGGACCGTGTTCTGGTGGTCCACGACGGCCGGATTGTGGAGGACGGCAGCCCCACCGACCTGATCAGCGGCGGCGGCCGGTTCGCCGATCTGCACGGCGCATGGAAGGACTCCCTGGTCTGAGCGGGCGCCGATTTCGCATCGGGACCCGGCATCCGCTATTCTTGTAAAGTTGCTTTTGCAGCGGATCGGGATGTGGCGCAGCTTGGTAGCGCGCGTCGTTCGGGACGACGAGGTCGCAGGTTCAAATCCTGTCATCCCGACCAATTACAAAAAGAGGGTCTCCACACGGAGGCCCTCTTTTTGTATTAATTGCCCGCGTCCCTCAGATCCCGGTTCCATAACGGCGCAGGACACAGTCCGTGACTGATAGTCCCGGCGCCGGGAGAAAAAACGGCCCCGGAGCATCCGCTCCGGGGCCGTTCCCTGCCTCCGTTTAGGTGAGGAAGCTGTTTACGCGGGGTCCGGCCAGTTGCCGATCCGGGAAGCCGTGTAAGTGGTTCCCGAGGGCTCGGTGGTGGTGGTGGTGGGCTCCGTGGTGGTCTTGGTCTTCTTGGACGCGGGATCAGGCCAGTTGCCAATGGCTACGGAGGTTGCCGAGTTGTCCACGACGGACCCGGCGGACAGGACGGCGGGGGCCGCAGCGGAGAATGCCAGCGCGGCAGCCAGTACGGCTGCTGATGCGATCTTCTTGAACATGTTTGGGTTCCTCAATACGAGTCGGATTCGTTACAAAGCCAGCACTGTCCTTGTTGACATACATTGTAAAATGTTTTCCACAGGGACTGTCAAGCATTTGCACAAAGACAGTCCCAGAAGAGGAGGATATCCCGTGGGTAACGGATTCGGGGAGAAGCTCCGCGCGGAGCGTCTCGAACGGGGGCTGACCCAGGCCGAACTGGGCAGGGATCTGTATTCCCCCAGCTACATCTCACTGCTGGAGACGGGCCGCAGGGAACCGACAGCAGAAGTGATCGAGGAACTGGCACGCCGGCTGGAACTGGCGCCCAAGGCGCTGGAAGCCTGGAGCCAGCCTATTTCCGTCAGCGACGCCGAGTACGTACTGGCCGGGCTGTACGCCCGCCAGGCCTGGGACCTGCGGGACTACGAACTCGCTGCCAGCCACGCTGCGGCCGCCGCCCAGATCGCGCTGGACGGCAAAAACACCAGTGCCTGGTGGAACATGACCTATATGCAGGCGGAATGCCTCATGAAGCAGGGTGACCTGCAGGAATGCCGCAACATCATCGAACGCCTGCTTGAGCACCCCATGGCCACCGAATCGGTGGGGCTCGGCGTCCGTGCCCGCCAGATGCTGGCCGCCGTCTGCCATGGCCAGGGCCAGCTGTCCGTCGCCGTGGAGCACGCCCTCGAAGCGGTCAAGCTGTCCGTCAGCCTGCCGCGGAACTCAACCGTGCTGATCGGTGCCCACCGGATCCTGATCGGCGCCCTGGCCGAAAGCGGCCGGCTGGACGAGGCCTGGAAGTTCTGCCAGGCCCTGTACGAGCAGGTGGATGAGCACTCCATGTCGCAGCTCGCCGGCGAGGTGGCCTGGGTGATCGGCAACGTCGCATTTATGCGCCACGACTACGTGGAGGGCGTCAAACACCACGAACGGGCAGCGAAACTGCTCTCGCCCGCCAACGACATTGAGCTGTGGGCCCGGTTCAACAAGGCCTCGGCGGCGGTGCGGCTTTCCTCCGGCATCGTGGAGCCGGAGACGCTGTCCTCCATCGAGCGGGCCGAACTGGCATTTTCCATTGTGGGCGGAACCAAAAGCGATGAGCTGGAAGTGGCGTTCATCCGCGCCCGCTGGCTGTACCTGACCGGGGACATCGTGGCTGCCGTCGAGAAGCTGCGCGGCATCCACAGCGAAAGTGATTCCCTGGCCAAACACACGGCCGGTGAGGTTTCGCTGCTGCTGGGGAAGTCACTGAAAGCCGCAGGCGAGACGGACGAGGCCCTGGTGCACCTGCAGGAGGCCCAGAAGGCGTTCAGCGCGGCCGGAGCCGCAGACCGGGTCCAGCAGGCGCTGGATGCCGTCCTGGAGATCAAGCTGGCCCAGCAGCGCGCCGCAGCGGCTGCCGGGGCCAGTTAGCACCGGCTGGTCAGGCGAACGCCTGGCCGGTGATCTTTTCGTACGCTTCCACGTAGCGGCTGCGGGTCCGGCTGACCACCTCTGCGGGCAGTGCCGGCGGCGGAGTGTCGGAGCTCCGGTCCCAGCCGGACTCGGCGGACGTCAGCCAGTCGCGGACGTACTGCTTGTCGTAGGACGGCTGCGCCTGTCCCGGCTGGTACGTGGCCACGTCCCAGAAGCGGGACGAGTCAGGCGTCAGGACCTCGTCGCCCAGGGTGATGGCCCCGGACACGGCGTCGTAGCCGAATTCGACCTTGGTGTCGGCCAGGATCACGCCGCGTTCCCGGGCGATCTTCTCCGCCGTCGTGTAGATCTTCAGGGTCAGCTCGCTGAGCCGGGCCGCGATGTCATCGCCCACCATGCCCACTACTGCCTCGTAGGTGATGTTCTCGTCGTGTTCCCCCACCTCGGCTTTGGCCGACGGTGTGAAGATGGCCTGCTCCAGGCGTGAGCCGTCCACCAGGCCGTCCGGCAGCGGGATGCTGCAGACCGTCCCGCTGGCCCGGTACTCCACGAGCCCGGTGCCGGTGAGGTAGCCGCGGGCAATGCATTCCACGGGGAACATGTCCAGTTTTTTGCAGATCATGGCCCGGCCCGCAACGGCCTCCGGCACGCCGTCCGCAACGGTGGACGCCAGGACGTGGTGTTCCACGCCCAGCTGCCCGAACCACCACAGGCTCAGCTGCGTGAGGATGCGGCCCTTGTCCGGGATTTCGCTGGCCAGGACGTGGTCAAACGCGCTGATCCGGTTGCTGGCCACCACCAGGACGCACTCCTGGCCCACCTGCTCCAAGATGGCGGGGTCGGCGGGCTCGTACAGGTCCCGTACCTTGCCGGAGTAGACGTGCGTCCAGCCGGGCAGGTCCAGGGTTTCGGTCTTGAGACCGCGGAACTCGGGTGTTTCGCTCATGCCAGGCCTTTCGCCTTCGTCACGGGGAGGGCTCCGGTGGCGGTGGAGACCTTAATCTCGTTGCGTGCGGCCTTGCGGCCAATGTCGCTGCGGAACTGCGAGCCGTCCAGCTGCACCAGCTCCACGCCGTCGTACGCCTTTTCGCGCGCTTCCACCAGGTCGCTGCCCAGGGCGACCACAGCCAGGACACGGCCGCCTGCGGAGACCACTTTGCCGTCGTTGTCCAGCGCCGTGCCGGCGTGGATGACGTGCACGCCGTCCAGCGCTTCCGCCTTCTTGAGGCCGCGGATCCGGTCGCCCGTCCGGGGGGTGTCCGGGTAATTTTCGGACGCCACGACGACGGCGACAGCCGTTTCCTTCGACCAGCGCAGCTCATCCACCCGGTCCAGTTCGCCCTTGGCAGCGGCCAGGAGCAGGGAACCGAGAGGGGTCTTGAGCCGGGCCAGGACGGCCTGCGTTTCAGGGTCGCCGAAGCGGACGTTGAATTCGATGACGCGGGTGCCGCGGGTGGTCAGGGCCAGCCCCACGAACAACACACCCACAAAGGGGGTGCCACGGCGGGCCATTTCGTTGACGGTGGGCTGCGCCACGCGGTCAATGACTTCCTGGACCAGCCCTTCGGGTGCCCATTCGAGAGGGGTGTAGGCGCCCATGCCGCCGGTATTGGGGCCTTCGTCGTTATCGAAGATCCGCTTGAAATCCTGGGCCGGGGACAGTGCCACGGTGTTGTGGCCGTCGCACAGGACAAAGAGGGACACTTCTGGGCCGTCCAGGAATTCCTCGATGACCACGGTTCCGCCGGCGTCGAAGCAGGTCTGCGCGTGGGCCAGGGCTTCGTCGCGGTCCTTGGTGACCACAACGCCCTTGCCGGCGGCCAGGCCGTCGTCCTTCACTACGTAAGGTGCGCCGAAGGTGTCCAGGGCAGAGGCAGCTTCGGCTGCGTTGGTGGCCACCAGGGCCATGGCCGTGGGCACCTCGGCTTCGGCCATGATTTCCTTGGCAAACGCCTTGGACGCTTCAAGCTGGGCTGCTGCCTTGTCCGGGCCGAACACCGGGATGCCGGTGGCGCGGACGGCGTCAGAGACCCCTGCCGCCAGCGGCGCCTCCGGTCCCACCACCACCAGGTCAACGGCGAGCCGGGTGGCGAGCGCCGCCACGGCCTGCGGATCGTTGCCGTCGATCCGGTGCGTCGGGACCAGTTTGCTGATGCCGGCGTTGCCGGGTGCAGCGTGGACCTCGGACACGTTGGGGTCGGCGAGCAGGGAGCGGACAATGGCGTGTTCGCGGCCTCCGGGGCCAATGACGAGTACCTTCACAGTCAACAAGGGTACGTGGTGCACCCTTAGCGGGCCTAAGCTGTGTCTTTGCCAACCTGCCCGGACAATCCGCGGCACCCGCCACTCCGAATAGCTGACATGAAGACGCAACGGAATTGGCCCAAGGGAACCACCGCCATGGCGGCGCTGGCAGGTGTGGTGGCTGCCGCCGTCGTGCTGGCAGTGGCAGAACTCATCGGAGCGTTCTTCACGGCGAGGGCAACCCCGCTCTTTGCCTTGGGGTCAACCTTCATCGACTTCACGCCGCCGTGGATGAAGGACTTCGCCATCGCCACGTTCGGCACCAATGACAAGGCGGCCCTGTTCGCCGGCATGGGTGTGACCATTGCGCTGCTGGCCTGCGTGCTGGGTGTGGTGGCGTTCCGGAAATGGGCGCTCGGTGTCCTGGGCGTCCTGTTTATGGGCGCCGTGATTGTGGGCGCCGTGGTGACCCGCGCCGGCGTCAACCCTGTCGACGCGATCCCCAGCATCCTGGGCACCCTGGCCGGCCTGGTGGTCCTCCGGTTGCTTGTGGCTCCCCTGTGGCGCCTGAAGGCGTGGCCCGAAGCCCCCGCCGACCAGTCCGCGGACGACGGGCGGCCCGCCACCAGCCGGCGGAGGTTTTTTGCCGCGGCCGGCATCACCGCCGTTGGTGCGGGTATCGCGGCAACCGGCGGCCGGCTGCTCAGCGCGGCCAGGAGCAACATTGCCCAGGCCCGCAGCGCGATGCAGCTGCCCGCCCCGGCCAAGGCTGCCGCAGCAGTTCCCGAGGGCGTGCAGTCCCCGGTGGCCGGCATGCCGTCCTGGCTGACCCCCAACAACGAGTTCTACCGGATTGATACAGCGCTCAGCGTCCCCGAGATCAACGCCGCCGACTGGGAGCTGCGCATCCACGGCATGGTGGAAGAGGAAGTCCGGCTCACGTTCCAGGACCTGCTGGATGCCGAACTCATCGAAACCCACGTCTCCCTCACCTGCGTGTCCAACCCCGTGGGCGGCAACCTGGCCGGAAACGCCAAGTGGCTGGGCCTGCCCATCCGCGAAGTCCTCCGCCGGGCCAAGCCCTTGGACGGTGCCGACATGGTCCTTTCCACCTCGATTGACGGCTTCAGCGCCTCCACGCCCCTGGAAGTCCTGCAGGATGACCGGGACGCCATCCTGGCCATCGGCATGAACGGCGAACCGCTGCCCCTGGAGCACGGCTACCCCGTCCGGATGGTGGTCCCGGGCCTGTACGGTTTTGTGTCCGCCACCAAATGGGTGGTTGACCTCGAAGTCACCCGGTTCGCGGACAGCAAGGCCTACTGGACCGACCGCGGCTGGTCCGAGCGCGGACCCATCAAGACCATGGCGCGGGTGGACGTGCCCAAGTCCTTCGCTAAGGTCCCGGCCGGGAAGGTCGCCGTGGGCGGCACCGCCTGGGCGCAGACCCGCGGCATCACCAAAGTGGAAGTCCAGATCGACAACAACGACTGGGCGGAAGCCGAGCTGTCCACGGAGGCTTCACTGGTCACCTGGCGGCAGTGGTCCTACCAGTGGGACGCCACCCCGGGCCCGCACTACATCAAGGTCCGGGCAACGGACGGCACCGGCGAGGTCCAGACGGACCAGCGCGCCGACCCCGTGCCGGACGGCGCATCCGGCTGGCAGTCCGTGATGGTCACCGTCCAGTAGCGCGGTGCAGGCCCGGCCGGACCATAGACTAAGCAGCATGCCCCACAACCCGCACGCCACCTTCACCGTGGACTCCGCCGTCGAACTGGCCGTTATTGAACGCAGCGGTTTTGTGGAGTCCCGCCACCTCGGCTCCGCCGTGCTCCTCGCGGCGGACGGCTCCGTGGTCACGGAACTGGGCGACATCACCACCCCCGTCTATGCCCGGTCGGCCCTCAAACCGTTCCAGGCCCTGGCCGCCATGCAGTGCGGCGTCCCGCTGCGGGGCGCCCAGGTGGCGGTGGCCTGCGGCAGCCACACCGGGTCCCTGGACCACATGGATGTGGTGTCCGGGATGCTGAAGGCCGCGGGCGTCCGGGAGGACCAGCTGCTCTGCCCCGAGGCCTGGCCACAGGACGAAACCGCACGGAACTGGCTGGTCCGCTCCGAACGCGGCAGGTCCAGGCTGGCGTTCAACTGCTCCGGCAAGCACGCCGCGTTCCTCTGGGCGTGCACCGAAAACGGCTGGGACACCGCCAGCTACCTTGAGCCCAACCACCCGCTGCAGCAGGCTGTCCGCACCGCCATCGAGGAAAACGCCGAAGAACGGATCGCGCACCTGGGTGTTGACGGCTGCGGCGCCCCCGTGGCCGCACTGTCCCTGAAAGGCTTGGCCCGCGCGTACTCGCAGCTGGCCAAGGCCCCCGGGGACAAACACTCCAACGCCCGGGCCGCCACCATTGCCACCTCCATGCTGGACTACCCATGGGCAGTGCAGGGCAAGGGCGAGGCCAACACCGTGGTGATGGAGGACCTGGAAGTCATCGCCAAGATCGGGGCGGAAGGCGTCCTGGCCATGGCCACGCCGCAGGGCGTTTCCGTGGCCATCAAGGTCCTGGACGGCAACCTCCGGGCCACCTCGCTGGTGGCGCTGACCTTGCTCGCGGCCGCAGGTGCCGTGGACCCGGATAAGGTGGCGGACGTCCTGGCCAAAGTTGTGGAACCCGTCCTGGGCGGTGGCCGGCCCGTGGGCCAGATCCGGCTGGGCCCTTCGGTGTCCGCCCTGCTGGACCAGCCCTGACCCACCCCACCGGAAGGAGGCCCGACGCATGGCCATAGCCCGCCGTCGGATTGATCTTGAGGAAGGCGCTGCCGCGCTCGCCGCCTGGCAGCGCGCCCAGGAAGCCCCCTCGGACGCAGCGGTTCCGCGCCAGACACTCGCAACGGCGGTGCGGTATTCACTGGAGGAAGTCACGGCCCGCGCGCCCGGCAACTCCGTGGAAGTGCGGGTGCCGCCGTTCGGCGTCACCCAGTGCGTCGAGGGTCCCCGGCATACCCGCGGCACCCCGCCCAACGTCATAGAGTGCGACGCCGCCACCTGGCTGGGGATGGTCAGCGGCAGGATCCGCTGGGCAGACGCCGTCGCGGCAGGGAAGGTGGCAGCGTCCGGGCTCCGCGCGGACCTGTCGGCGCTGCTGCCCCTTTAGCTGCTGCCTTAGCTGACGCTGCCGGGACCTGTGGCGGTACCTGGACCAGTGCCGGTAATCCGGTCCGGGCCCTGCCCGGTGCCGGCCACCCTGCTCCCTGCCGCTGCGGTGGCGGGGTGCGGCACCAGGTTCTGCAGCCGGGTGGACAACGCTGCGATCACGGCAAAGGCGAACGCCGCCACGGCAATCAGGACGGACATCACGGCCACGGTGCCATAGCCGCCCAGCCGGGGATCGAGGAACGGGTAGGGGTACCAGTCGGCGAAGGGGCCACGGATCAGGCTGTAGACCAGGTAGGCCAGCGGAAATGCGAGCCACAGCAGCGAGGTCCTGATGGAGATCCTGGTCTTGGGCAGGTCCACCAGCCAGTCGATCACAATGATGGTGGGCACTGTGTAATGCAGCACCACGTTGACCCAGGGCAGTGGTGTGTTCACGTCCACGTCGCTCAGCAGCAGGCTGTACGTGATTCCGGTGATGGTCATGTACACGGTGGCGGCGCCGCGGAGCAGTTCCAGCCAGCGGGGGCTCGCCCCCTTCCAGGCGAACCAGGCGGCGATGCCCAGCGTGACGAAGGCGATGATGTTGGACTCGATGGTGAAGTAGCTGAAGTAGTTGCCGGCGCTTGCGCCCGGGACGTTCTGCATCAGGTACAGGAACTGGAACAGGACTGCCACGAAGCCCAGCAGCGCGAACCAGGTGCGGAAAAGAGCCAGTCCCTTGTTTGCGGTCATGGCCTGATCCTAGGCCACATCGGTTCCCGGGCGGCCGAAGCCGGCCCGGATTCCTGCGGGTGCAGGCTCAGCCGCGGCCCACGAACGGCATTCCCGCGGCCGTGACCACCACGGAACCCACGCTGGCGGAGGCCGGCATGTCCGCCATCATCAGCACGGCCCGGGCGGCGTCGGCCACCGGGAACATCGGTTCAACCCGGCGGCTGCCATCCGCCTGGAGCGCGCCGGAGCCCACCCCGATGGTGTCCATGATCCCGGTGCTGGTGTTGCCGATATCGATCTGCCCGCAGGTGATCCCGAAGCCCCTGCCGTCCAGCTCAATGCTTTTGGTCAGCCCCGTCATGGCGTGCTTGGTGACGGTGTAGGCAACGGTCCTGGGCCGCGGCACGTGGGCGGAAATGGAACCGTTGTTGATGATCCGGCCGCCCTGCGGCTCCTGCCCCTTCATGGCCCGGACCGCCGCTGCCGCGCACAGCATGGACCCGGTCAGGTTGACCGCCACCGTGGCGTCCCAGTCGGCCAGGCTGATCTCGTCCACGCCCGCCGCCGGACCAAAGACGCCGGCATTGTTGAACAGGACATCCACGCGCCCCCACGTGCCCAGGACGTCCGCAAAAAGGCGTTCGACGGCGTCGGGCCGGGTGACGTCGCACGGCACCACCAGCGCGGCGGGATGGCCGCCGGCGGCGTCGTCCAGCGGCTCCCGGCGACGGCCCGCGAGGGCCACCCGGTAGCCGGCGGCCAGCATCTGCCGGGCAACTTCCCGGCCGATGCCGGAGCCGGCCCCGGTGACCACTGCCACGCGTCCGTTGGGATGGGGACTCTCCACGCCGATCTCCTGTACCTAGCTGCCCTGGCGCGCGGCGTCCACCGGTGCGCTGTTCAGGGGCCAGCCTATGACGGTCTTGGGCCGCGGCACAGCGTAGGTCCGCACCTTGGAGGTGGAGAGCCGCAGGCGGACCAGGGACTCGGCAATGGTCACCGCTGCCGCCACCCCGTCCACTACCGGCACGCCGGCGCGCCGCCGGATCTCCTCATCCAGTCCGGCCATGCCGCCGCAGCCCAGGACGATGACTTCCGCTTTGTCGTCGGTGACAGCCCGCAGCGCCTGGCCGATGATGGCCTCCACCGCGCGTTCCGGCTCCTCTTCCAGCTCAAGGACGGCCATGCCGCTGGCCCGCACCGAGGCGCAGCGGGCGTCCAGCCCGGCGAGCTTGAGCCGGTCCTCGATCAGCGGGACGGTGCGGTCCAGGGTGGTGACCACCGAATACTTGTGGCCCAGGAACATCGCGGTGCTGGCCGCCGCTTCGGTGATGTCCACCACCGGAACGTCGAGGAGCTCCTGCAGCCCCTCCCGGCCGTGCTCGCCGTAGCCGGCCTGGATCACGGCGTCGTACGGCTCGGGGTAGGAGGTCACGGCGTCCATCACGGCGATCGCCGCCAGGTAGCTTTCGAAGTTTCCTTCACACGAGTCCGCACCGAACCTCGGGGTGAGGCCCACAATCTCCGTCCCGGGCGCCGCAATGCTGCGGGCCTGGGCGGCAATCGCCTCGGTCATGGAGGAGGTGGTGTTGACGTTTGCAACGAG
Source organism: Arthrobacter sp. ZBG10 (assembly GCF_001238605.1). Lineage (NCBI taxonomy): Bacteria > Bacillati > Actinomycetota > Actinomycetes > Micrococcales > Micrococcaceae > Arthrobacter > Arthrobacter sp. ZBG10. The sequence continues at coordinate 51,259 of NZ_LFQH01000010.1, forward strand.
TATGCGCATGGGATTCCTTGGCTGGAGGGTGGGCGGTCAGTGCGTGCTGGCGACGGCGATGGCCTCGCCGTCCTGGTCCACCAGTCGCTGCCCGCGGTCTGCGACGAAGAAGTACACCACTGCGGCGATGCCTGCGGCGAAGAACCAGGCGAAGGGGGCGGCTGCGGCCAGCGCAGGAACAAAGGCGATCAGCAGCGCCACGGCAGCCGCCGGGACCATTGCGGTGATGGCCCGCGGATTGACGCCGTTTTTGTAGAAGTAGGCGCCTTCGCGGGACGCGGTGTAGAGCTCGGGAACGTTGACCTTGCCGCGGCGGATGAGCCAGTAGTCGGCCATGACCACACCGAACAGCGGGCCCAGCAGTGCGCCCAGGCCACCCAGGAAGTACAGGATGACCAGCGGGTTGTTGTAGAGGTTCCAGGGCAGGATCACCAGGCCGATCACGGCGCTGACGATTGCTGCCTTGCGGAAGTTGAGCCGCTTGGGGAACAGGTTGGTAAGGGCGTAGACGGGGGCCACGAAGTTGGCCATCAGGTTCACGGCAATGGTCAGGACCAGCAGGGCGAGGCAGGCCAGGACCAGGAACAGCGTGTTGGGGATGGTCTGGACGATGTCCGAGGGGCTCTGGATGATGGTGCCGTTGATCCTGAACTGGCCACCGGCCATCACCACCACGATCACGCCGAACAGCAGCATGTTGATGGGGATGCCCCAGAAGTTGCCCCGGACCACTGCCTTCTTCGACTTCGCCGAGCGGGTGAAGTCGCAGAAGTTCAACACGAAGGTGCCGTAGATGGAGACCCACAGCGAGCCGCCGGCGAAAATGGTGAGCCACATTTCGGGGCCCTCCAGCGCGTTGTTGGCGGACCAGGCGATGGCGCCGCCGGCTTCGATGAAGATCCACACGGCGATGGCCGCCATGGTTGCCAGGATGACCGGACCCGCGAAAGCCTCGTATTTGCGGATCATTTCCATGCCGAAGCTGACAATGACCAGCTGCACCACCCAGAGGATGGCGAAGGCGATCCAGCCCAGGGTGGACAGGCCCAGGATGGAGTTCCGGTCCAGGTCGGCCAGGGACGGGACCATGGCCACCAGCATCACGCGGAACACCACGGACGCGAGGTAGGTCTGGATTCCGAACCAGGCCACGGCCACGGCGCCGCGGAGCAGGCCGGCGATCTGTGCGCCCCGGATGCCGAAGCTGATGCGGCTCATGACCGGGAAGGGAACCCCGGTCTTCACGCCCATAAAGCCGGAGAGGTTAAGCAGTCCGAACAGCAGGGCGGCGCCGATGCCCAGGGCCAGGAGGATCTGCCAGCCGCCCAGGCCCAGGGCGAACAGGCCGATGGCGAAGGCGTAGTTGCCCAGGCTGTGCACGTCATTGGCCCACAGAGTGAAGATGCTGTAGCCGGACCAGCTGCGGCCGGCTTTTTTGGTGGGGGCAAGATCCGCGTTGTAGAGAGTGGGACTGATCTCGACGCCGGAGGCGGCGCTGGCGGCCTCGCAGAGCGCATCACCGCCAGCGGAGGGGTGGGTGGGAAGCACTGACGGCGCTGTCAGGTCTGCAGTTTCGACGCCGACCGGGGGGTTGGTCTGCATTGGGGGGCTCCAATTCTGGGAGTACTGCCGCTGTGGTGAGACCGGATCGAATGACCCTCGCTGTTATTCCACAATGCGGAATCAAGATATTGAATAGTGAAATAATAGTATGATCTGTATCACCTTCGGTCAAGGTTGATCAGGCATGCCGGCGGTCACAATCGGTGGGCAAGCGGTATCTCGCCTACGGAACCCCGCGGACCACCGCTCCGGTTGACCGGCTTGGCCCCTCTGGATAATCTCGTTGTGCAAGATTGTTTTCTCACATCATGAAAAACAGTCGCCAATCATTCAACGATGAAATGAGGCCTCCGTGGCTGCAGGAGAAGAT
>NZ_LFQH01000100.1:0-7769 GCF_001238605.1 Arthrobacter sp. ZBG10
AGGTCACCGCCCGCCGTCGTGCGTTCGAAACTGCCAGCCGAAGCGGCGGGTGGGACTAGGCCTTGGCCAGTCCCGTGCGCGCCATGGCGTCCGCGTAAGCAACACGCATGTCTTCTAGGAACTCCTCCTGGCGGACCGGGGACCCGGCAAACGCGCGGCCGGACAGGGAGCGGACCTTGTAGGTCTTCAGGCCGCGGCGCCAGATCATGGGCACTTCGGTCTTCAGCAGCAGGTTGGCCAGGCGGTTGGCTTCGGTGCCATGCGCCACGATCACGGAGGCGCGGGGAACCAGGGCCAGGAACTTCAGCAGCGGCTTCAGGCCCGCCGAGATCTGGTCCGGGGTGAACTTGCCGTTGGGCTCGCCCGCCGTATGCCACGGGTGGACGTTCCACGGCATCACGAACTCGGGGCGCAGGCCCAGCTTCCACTGGATGCCCAGCATGCGGGTGGCGGCGTCACTGTCGCCGGGGGTGATGAAACCCGTCCCGTCAGCCTCGCCGATATTGGAGTAAAGGCTGATGATGCGGCACTCGTCCACATCGTGCATGGGATCCACGTAGGGGACCATGGTGCCGGGCTTGGCCGCCTGCAGGGTGTCGCACAGTTCGTTGACAACCGCCACGTTGGGTTCGTAGCGGCGGCTCAGGAGCTGTTCGTGGAATGATTCGGGGGCCAGGGCTGTCATAAAGGGCTGGATCTCCTGCAGGGATTGGCGTTGCTGCCGCCAGCCGGCGCGGGCGCAGGGAAGCGCACACGCCGGAAGCGGTTGAAATGGGGTGGACCGGCTCCTGGCCGATCCTGTCCAGTCTACCAAGCCCGGAGAAACGAAACGCCGGTGGGTTGTGGGCAATCTGCCGGGGCCCGCACCCGTATTGCCCCGCAGGTCAGCCAGCGAGTGGACAAACGCCCCGATCGGCTAAACTTGGGTGGTAAGAGCCCCGGAACTCTTGCGCCGGCGTGCCGCCGGCACCTGTCCATCCGGGGCGTTCTCATGAACGGCGCCGCGCCGGGACCGCCACCTTGTGGCGGCACGGGGCTGCCCGAACGAATGGGGGAGGATCCCATGCCAGCAATCGTGATCGTAGGAGCCCAGTGGGGCGACGAAGGAAAAGGCAAAGCGACCGACCTTCTGGGCGGCCGCGTTGACTACGTCGTCAAGCCCAACGGCGGCAACAACGCCGGGCACACCGTCGTCGTAGGCGGTGAAAAGTACGAGCTCAAGCTCCTGCCGGCAGGCATTCTCAGCCCCAACGCCATCCCCATCATCGGCAATGGCTGCGTGGTCAACCTCGAGGCGCTCTTCCAGGAAATCGAAGGCCTCCAGGCCCGTGGCGCCGACACCTCCAAACTGCGGGTCTCGGCGAACGCACACCTCGTGGCGCCGTACCACCAGGTCCTGGACAAAGTCACCGAGCGTTTCCTCGGCAGCCGCGCGATCGGCACCACCGGCCGCGGGATCGGCCCCGCTTACATGGACAAGGTGGCCCGGCTGGGCATCCGCGTCCAGGACGTTTTTGACGAGTCCATCCTCCGCCAGAAGGTGGAAGGGTCCCTGCGCCAGAAGAACGAACTCCTGGTCAAGATTTACAACCGCCGCAGCGTGGTGGTGGACGAGATCGTGGAATACTTCCTGTCCTTCGCCGACCGGCTGCGGCCCCTGGTCATTGACAGCACCCTGGTGCTGAACACCGCCCTGGACGAGGGCAAGGTTGTGCTGATGGAAGGCGGCCAGGCCACGTTCCTGGACGTGGACCACGGCACCTACCCGTTCGTCACCTCATCCAACCCCACCGCTGGCGGCGCGTCGGTGGGTTCCGGCATCGGCCCCACCCGGATCTCACGATCCATCGGCATCATCAAGGCGTACACCACCCGCGTGGGCGCAGGTCCGTTCCCCACCGAACTCTTCGATGATATGGGCATGTACCTGCAGAAGACCGGCGGCGAATTCGGCGTCAACACCGGCCGGCCCCGCCGTTGCGGCTGGTACGACGCCGTCCTGGCCCGCCACGCCTCCCGCGTCAACGGTTTCACGGACTACTTCGTCACCAAGCTGGACGTCCTGACCGGCATCGAGCAGATCCCCGTCTGCGTGGCCTACGACGTTGACGGTGTGCGCCACGACGAAATGCCCATGACGCAGACCGAGTTCCACCACGCCAAGCCCATCTTCGAGTACTTCGAAGGCTGGACCGAGGACATCACCGGCGCACGGACGCTCAGCGACCTGCCGGAGAACGCCCGCAACTACGTGCTGGCCCTGGAGAAGCTTTCCGGCACCCGGTTCTCCGCCATCGGCGTGGGTCCGGACCGGGACCAGACCATCGTGGTGAACGACCTCATCAACGACTAAGCGTTCCTGGGCCCACGCCCGCAGGGTTCCCTGGCCGAGCTTGCGAGGCTGGGGAGCGGGTGGGGACGACGGCGGCGGCTCACCTTTGGGTGGGCCGCCGCCGTCGTCTGCCAAGGCCGCCGGCCCGCTGTTGACATGCAATTTACACAGGGTTAACCGCGCGGCTCTTGTTGGTGTCTTCCGCGTCGGGGAGGGTTGGAGGACCAGTTGAGGGGCAAGGATGCCGGGAGGATTTGTGATGGCGGGCAATTTCGAGGTTTTTGTTGATCCAGAGTCGATGTACAGGTTCCGGCTGCTGGCTGCTGACGGGACGGTGATGGCGGTCTCCGGAGCATTTGCTGACAAACCAGCCGTAGCTGCCGGCATAGCCGCGGTCCGTGAGTGCGCCGGCACCGGCCTCGTGACGGACCTGAGCCGCCGGCCAACCGCCCCGCAGGTCCCGGCCCTGCCGGTCGAAGCGCCGCGCGCTGCCGTAGACACTGCCCGCGCCCTCCGGGGCCACGTGTTCCGGGTGGCGCTGGGACCGGGCGCACCGGCCAGGAAACCGCGCTGGATTGTGGCAGCGGCCCGCTGAGCCTGAAAGTTTTTCCAGCGTCTGCGTAACCCCGGGAAGCCCCTGGACGATTACCCCTTTGTAGAGCCGGCCCGGAACTTGTCCCCCATCACGTTCCGGACCGGCTCTTCCCTGTCCCGGAACCATGGTTACCGGCGGGTAAAGTAGGCACGGAAAAAGCCCTCCTGACCGAAAGCGCTGCGTCCGTGACTGATGCCCTGACCGATGAGCTGCTCCCGGAGAGCGCCGGCGGGACCAACGCCAGCCTGGTTTACCGGACCTACGCCCCGCAGGTGCTGGGATACCTGGTGGCCCGCGGTGTGGAGGACCCGGAGGCGGCCATGCAGGAAGTCTTCCTGGCGGTGCTGCCCCGGCTGGAATCGGTGCACGGCGGGGCGGCCGGGCTGCGGACCTTCATCTTCTCCGTGGCGCACGCCCGCATGGTGGATGACCACCGGCGGCAAAGCCGGGCGCCCGTCACCCTGCCGTTCGACGCGGACCTGGACCAGCGGTCCACCGCCTCCGCTGAAGCTGCCGCCCTGGACCGCATGGCGCCCCGCGAGGTTGTGGCACTGCTCAACGTGCTGCCGGCAGACCAGCGTGAAGTGCTGGCACTGCGCCTGGTGGCCGGACTTTCCGTGGACCAGGCCGCCAAAGTGATGGGCAGGTCCGCCGGCGCAGTGAAGCAACTGCAGCGGCGGGCGCTCCTTAAACTGCGGGAAACCACTGACGTGAAGGAGTACCTCAAGCCATGAGCGCCCACGACGGAAACCTTCGCCGCACCGTGGCGGAACTGCTGGACGACTCCGGCCAGCAGGACAATGAGGCCCTCGAGGCTGCCCTGATGTCCCTGGGCGGGCTGGCCCACACGCCGGCTCCGGCCCCCGGGCCTGGCCTGGCAGCCCTTCTTTCCGACGTCCCGGACGAAGTGGCCCGCCACCGCAGGCTGGGCCGCGGCAAATCAACGATCGTTGGCCTGGCCGTCATCGCCGGCATGGGACTCGGCGCCACAGGCGTGGCCGCCAGCACCGGCGGACACGCAGGAACAGGCAGCTTCTCCGTCCAGCAGCTGCTGGGTCCGTGGGTGACAGGCCCGGCTAACCCTGCCCCTGCACCCATTCCTGATCCTGCGTCCGTTCCTGTGCCTGCGCCTGTGCCTGTGCCTGCGCCGCAGCCCGGGCACGTCACGGCCGGTGAACCAGGCGGCCCGTCAGGCGGGGACAGCACCCGGCAATCCGCTTCAACTCCCGGGTCCGTGCCTGCGCCGTCCCCGGTTCCGCCTGCCGTCGCTGATGCTGGTGCAGATTCCGGTGCCGCGGTGCCGGCCCCGGCGGCTGCAGCAGCGGGAGCCGGGAGCTTGGGGCTGCCGGACGCCGTCCAAGGCAACGGCCCCGGTGCGGCCGGAACCGAAGCGCGTGAACCCGCCGCCCCGGCGCTGCCGGCCCCGGCGGCACCACCCCGGGCAGCGCCAGCCGCGTCCCCGCCTGCCGCCGCGTCCCCACCGGCGGACTCCCCGAAATCCGCAGAGTCGCCAGGCACCGCCCGGAAAGCCGACGGCACCCACCCCAGGGACCAGCGCCGGGTCAAACAAAAAGACAGCGAGAGGCTCCAAGCCCCTGCCGGCAAGGACAAGCCGGGGCCCGGCGGTCCGCGCGGCTAAGCCGGGTCCGCAGGCGTACGCGCCCACCGGCGTAGGCTGGGGCAATGAGCCACACCAACGACCCCGCAGTGATTGAGCGCCTCATGAGGACCAAGGGGCGGTGGGCCATCGTGGGCCTCACCACCAATGAATGGCGTGCAGCTTATGAAACTTCGTTGTTTATCCGGGACAGGCTGGGAATGGAGATCATCCCCGTCAACGTGCCGGGCGATCCGGTACACGGCGAAACCGGGTACAGCACCCTGGCCGGCATTCCTGCGGACAAGCAGCCCATCGACGTGGTGGACTGTTTCGTCAATTCGGAAAAGGTCGGCGCCGTGGTTGACCAGGCCATCGCTGTGGGCGCAAAGGCCGTGTGGCTGCAACTGGGCGTTATTGACGAGGCAGCGGCGCAGCGCGCCAAGGACGCGGGCCTGGATGTGGTGATGAATACCTGCCCTGCTCAGCAGGCGTGGAAATTCGACCTCTGAAACCCGGGTCCCGGCGTCGTGCTGCCGAAGCGTCTCAGCCCGCCCCCAGCTCCGGGTAGTGGCGCTCCGTCACGTCCGGGTGGGCCCGCATCCGGCCCTTGAGCATGTTGCGGCCGAACGAGGCCAGCAGGGGATTATCGGGATTGTCCGTGATGCCCCGCGCCGCGGCCTTCAGCTCCGGCGGAAGGGGTACGGGCCCGATGACAGCGTCCAGCCTTGGCGACCAGAAAAATGGGACGGAGTAGCGGTCCACGCCCGGCGGCGGGGCCTGCACCCGGTGGATGGTGGCCGCCAGATACCCTTCGGTAGCCACTTCCAGCATCTCGCCGAGGTTCACCACCAGCGCCCCGGGCAGGGGCTCCACGGGGAGCCATTCCGCCGTGCCGGGCGGCAGCACTTCGAGCCCGCCCACATCGTCCTGGAGCAGAAGGGTGACAAACCCGTAGTCAGCGTGCGAGCCCACCCCCTGGTTTCCCGCGGCCGTCACCACCCCGCCCACGTAGTGGACCAGCTTCCCCATCCAGGCCGGGGTCCCGTGGAACGGTTCGTCGAAGTAGTCCTCCGGCTGGTGCAGGGACACAGCGATGGCGCGCAGCAGGTCCATGCCCACGGACGACATCAGCTCCGCCCAGGCCATGGCAGCCGGTTTCAGGCCGGGAAAGCCCTGGTCCGGCCAGAGGTTGGGGCCCTGCAGCAGCCAGTACGGTTCATCGGCGGGGTGCCCGGTGGCCGGTTCCCGCTCGGGGGAGTAGTCGATCTGCTCCCGCGCGTCCGCCCTGCCCTGGGTCACTTCAGTGCCCATCCTGGTATACCCGCGGAAATGGGGGGACAACCGGTTATCCAGTTTCATCCGTTCCGCCAGCGGGAGGTTGAAGAAGTCCCGGATGACGGACAGCAGGTGTTCGGCCTGGCCGGGGGCGGCGCCGTAGCCGGTGACCTGGAAGAAGCCGATGTCGTGGGTGGCGTGCCGGAGCTGTTCAATGAATTCCGGATTGAACGTCCCGCCGGGCAGCCGGGCTGTGGTGAGGTCCAGAACGGGGATGGCTCCCGGATCGTGTGCCATGTCCGCAGACTAGCACCGCCCGGTCCGGCTTTGTAGGGTCTAGGTATGGATCCAGCCTACTTACGGAAAATCTGCCTGGCGTTCCCGGGGAGCTACGAGGACTACCCCTTCGGGCCGGAGACGGCGGTGTTCAAAGTCCGGGCCCACATTGCCGGTGGCGCAACCCACGAGTCGCGGCTTTTTGCGCTGTCTTCCCTCGATGCGGCCGACTTTTACGTGAACCTGAAATGCGAGCCGGCGCTGGCAGAGCAGTTGCGCGCCGCCCACCCGGAAATCACCGGTGCCTGGCACATGAACAAAACCCACTGGAACGGGGTCCGGCTGGACGGCGCCCTGCCGGACGGCATGGTCAAGGACATGGTGGAGGATTCGTACGACCTGGTGGTGGCGCGGTTCAACCGGAAGCAGCGGGAACAGCTGGGCTGGGCCGGACTTGCAGGTGGCAATGAGTAAGCGCGGCATGCTGGACTATCCGGGCGTCGGTGGGACTGAACATGGTGTTGCGCCTGCCGGCTACCACCAGGCCCTGAAGGAAGTAAGGCTGGGCAGCGGCCAGGACCTGTACCGGCACGTTGCCGCGGGAATCCTTTCCTGGGAGCTGCAGCGGCGGGCCGGACTCCGGGTCCGGGCCGACGTCCCAACCGTCCGGCCGGGCGCACGGGTGGTGAGCGGATTCGGCGTCGGGCCCTTCCGCATCAACGCGCCGTGCGAGGTGGTGTGGGTCCGCGAAGCCGTGCCGGGCGGCTCCCCGCAGTCGGCCGGATTCGGCTACGGGACCCTGGCGGGCCATCCGGAGCGCGGCGAGGAGTCCTTCGAGGTGCTGATCGACGCCGCCGGGGCCGTGCACCTGCGGATCCGGGCCTTCAGCAAGCCCGCCAACTGGTTCTATACCGCAGGTGCAGTGGTGGCCGGCGCTGCCCAGCGGTACGTGACCGCCCGGTACATTGAAGGGGCAAAAGCACTCGCCACGGAAGGAACACCCCAGTGATATTCATTGTCGTCAAGTTCAAGGTCAAGCCCGACTGGTCGGACCGCTGGCTCGACCTGGTGGACGGCTTCACCACGGCAACCCGCCAGGAACCCGGCAACCTCTGGTTCGACTGGTCCCGCAGCACCTCGGACGCCAACGAGTTTGTCCTGGTGGAGGCCTTCAAGGACGACGCCGCCGGCGACCACGTCAACAGCGCCCACTTCCAGCAGGCCATGGTGGACATGCGCCAGGCCCTGGTGGAAACGCCGCGGATCATCAGCCGCCAGGTTGACGGCGAGGGCTGGGACACCATGGGCGAACTCAGCATCTGAGCCGCTCCGCCGGATCAGGCGGCCGTTACGATGAGGCATGTGGATCGGCTGGATCGAGTTCGACATTCTCCTGGGCGATGTTCACAGCCTGAAGGAAAAACGCTCCGTGATCAGGCCGCTGCTGGCCGAGACCAAACGACGTTTCGAGGTGTCGGTTGCGGAAGTCGGGGACCACGACCAGTACCGGCGCTCCCGTGTGGGGGCCGGGCTGGTGGCGGCTGACCGGGCGCACCTCGTGGCGGTGCTTGACGCCGTCGAACGTTTTGTGGCGTACCGCCCGGAGATTGAGTTGCTGGGGGTCCGCCGGCGGGATCTGCACAGTGAGGACTGAGTCCCCGCCCGTAACAGCAGCGCGGGGTCGCCTCCGG